>JALYUM010000039.1 GCA_030853745.1 Pseudomonadota bacterium
CACCAACACCCTGCTTGCCGACCAGGTCGGCAACCTGACCCACGAACGCGACTCGCTCAAGTCGCGCCTGGCCGCGGCGCGCGCCCGGGTCGATGCATTGCTCGACCGCCTGCCCGAAGCCAATACCGGTCCCGACCACAGGAGCGCGCCATGAAACAACTTGAAGTCCAGATCATGGGCCAGAGCTACCTACTGGGTTGTCCGGCCGGCGGCGAGTCGCGACTGCTGGAGGCGGTGGAACGGGTGGATACCGCCATGTGCAAGATTCGTGACGGCGGCAAAGTGCGCGCGCGCGACCGTATCGCCGTGCTGGCGGCGCTCAATCTGGCGTTCGACCTGGGCGAACGTGAAACGCCTCCGGTCAGCATTGCCAGTGCGGCGATGCCGCTCTCAAGCTCTGCTTACAACGGTGCCGACAATGGCGACGACGCCATGTTGTCGACATTGCTCGACCGGCTCGACCGTGCGCTGGGCGAAGACGGCCAGTTGATCTGAGCGTGCCTGTGCCGATCGCCATACAATGGCTTTGTCTGCGGTGCTCATCGGGCTTTATATTTCCTTGAACCAATGCTCCTAGAGCCGGGCTTGGAACATTGCCTGGTTGGTGTGATCATCTCGCGGCAGATGAACCCGAAGCCAGCGCTGCCCTCGCCCACCTGAACCCCGGTTCAGGATGCCGGTCCGGTGGCACTTGCAGACACCTATTCGTTTCGCGTCCTGAACCCCTCTCTGATTTTCGACCTGGCGCTGCTGGGCCTTCCTGCAAGCACCATCACCAGTGGGTGGCAGCATTAGCCGCGCTACACGACCTTGGGAGCGTTGCGCCTCTAAGCGGGCACGGAGCCCGAAGTGTCGTCATGTCTTGCCAGCGCCCGCATCGCAGCTCAATCGGGGCGTGTCAAGCTGCAGTTTCCAGGTTCTAGATTTATCTGCTGAAATTTGAAGACTGCCGTACATTGACACAAGGGGAGTCGAACATTCATGGAAGATAAACATGGGTATGTCGCTTCCCTTTCACATCAATGCTATTTGTACTTCCGCTGGCGAACTCGCGCAATTGACCGGCCGAGGCCAAGTTGCGATCTACGGACGTAAGGGCGCCAGTTCGGTCAACAGGGACACGGACGACTTTTTCGTGCATCCCGCCTTCAAGGAATGGCTGCGCTCGCTGCCGGAGCAGTTCAACAAGCCATTCAAACCCCTTGCGATTGGCGTTGTTGGTGACCTAAAGCCTTATGAAGCCAAGCCGCCGCTGGTAAGGGTCGGCGTGGCGGATGGAGCCATAACGCTGAAGCTGCGAACGGCGAGAACAAGGTCGACGATGGCGGGGAAAGGGACCGCTCCGGAATTCTCTTTCGGGTGTTGTACAAATGTCGGGAGCTCGGGCGGAAGCATGTCAATTTAACCGAGATCAAAAGTGCTTTATCCAAGCTTCTTGATATCGAGCAGCTCAAGCTGGCATTGAAGGTAAATCTCCTACATCGGGCTCGTCTGGCTGCAAAGCAAATTCGAGATTGGCAGAAAAAGATAAATCGAAATGAAGATATTCAGAATCTCAAACAAACTCCGCGGAGCAAAAGCGGGGGTGGAGCCGCGCTCGGGCGCAAATATCGTAATGGCGCACTGGCATCCTCCCCTTTATATGCGTCAGTGCGCAGGAAAATATGTCGACAAAAGTTGAGGTTTCCTTTCCAATATTGCCGCTCAATGAACTCGACTGGGACGATGCCATGCACTCCCTACTTGGCTCGGACGCAGTATGAGAAGTTCACATATTTTTGGCGAAGACGCAGACATATTTATTTCTCATTTTGGATCGATTCAATTGTATATTAGAGGAGTTAATGGACAAGCCACATCGTTGATACTTGACATAATAGTCATGGCTACAATTCTGCTGTGCCAGTGGCCACATCTTCAATAGATACAAAAAGGAAATTTAAATAGGGTTACCCTTGCTTTTTGTTCCCCGTCGTCGATGCAATAAGTTTTATGTAAACAGTTGATTTTATTGATTAATTTAATGAACGCCTAGTAGTTCCGTTTTCAGCAGTCCTTAATTATCAATGGACTACGGCGCTTGCGGTTCGATGACGATAATCCGAAATCGACATCGCACAACCACCACCTTCGACACGCTTCCAAGTATATGAAAATACTGCCGTTTTAGAGCAACGATCTATTTGCATTGGCCTTGATGTCGAAAATCGACATGCCAATCGCCCAACAAGCCTTTGAAATTCCGGAATTCGAGCGCGGCGCCCGCGACGCTAGCTGATTGCGACTCCGGATTTAGGTCAATAAATCGAGTTTCGACCCCTTTTTTCTCGCTCTTATAAAACTGCATGTTGCCGATGACATTTTGGGTGCGTATGCGGTATTAATAATATTTAAAAGCGGCCCTCTTCTCATTAACATTTTCGCAAATATTTTTCGTCAATTTTCTCGGTCTTAATATTCCAGCAATCTACTTTTTGCGTGTGTTTTTATAAACCAGCATTTCAAGCAGCAAAAGAATTGCCTTGAGCCCCGACCGGACGATGCGCTTGGAAAGGGTGACCAGCACCGGCTCCGAGAATTGGCTGCGCGTGCAGGAGGCGGTCGGACTTTGGGAGGCGCGCCAGGGCCCGGGCGCTTCACCGCAGCAAACGACTCCTGTCGCTCGCGGCCGCGTGACGGAACGGTCGATGCATGACAGCCATCAGGGGCACGGAGTAAACTTCAAATTATGGAAAAAGTCGAAAACATATTGCTGGAGCACCTGAAAAGGTTTCAGACCGGCCAAGATCGCATCGAGCGGAAGCATAAAGAAGTGAGCAGACGGCTGGGAAATCTAGAGGCGGGCCAAGCTTCGATAATCCAGCACATCGGGCACCTGGCTTCCGTAGAAGCACAGCAACAGATTCAGACAGACGACTTCGGCCAACGCCTGGAGAGAATCGAGAGACGACTAGAGCTTCAGAGCTAAACCGCCTTCGGGCGGTTTTTTATCGCTTACTTGGAGCGATCCTGTTTTCGAAAGCCACGCCCTGCGTGGAAAAAATACGATGAAGATTTGCATTGTCGGCGCCGGCGCCATCGGCGGCATGTTGGGCGTCAAGCTTGGCCTGGCTGGCCATGAGGTGAGTTTGATATTACGCGGCGCCAACCTGGCCGCCGTGGCCGCCAACGGCATGACGCTGGAGGAAGAAAGCGGCAATCAGTTGCATTGGCGGCCGGCGCGTGTGACCGACGTGATCGCGCAGCTCGGGCCGCAAGACCTGGTGATCCTGGGCATGAAAGCGCACCAGGTCGCTGCCGTCGCGCCGGATCTGGCCAGCCTGATGCACGACGGCACCCGAATCGTCACGATGCAGAACGGTATCCCCTGGTGGTACTTTTACAAGCTGCCGGGGCCGTATCTGGGCACCACGGTCCAGACGGTAGACCCGGGTGGTGTCATTGCGGGCCACATCGACGTGAACCGGGTCATCGGCAGTGTCGTCTACCCTGCCAGCGAAATCGTGCGCCCGGGCTTCATACGGGTGATCGAAGGCAACCGGTTCAGCCTCGGGGAGCTCGACGGGAGCGACACGCCCGATATCCGCGCCATCAGCAGCGCGTTCAAGGAGGCCGGCTTCAAGGCGCCGGCGCCGACAATGCAAATCTTCATCGTATTTTTTCCACGCAGGGCGTGGCTTTCGAAAACAGGATCGCTCCAAGTAAGCGATAAAAAAC
>JALYUM010000064.1 GCA_030853745.1 Pseudomonadota bacterium
GGGCTGATCCGCTTGCGGTCTACGCCGCGGGGGCGCCGCCCGCCGTGATGCCCGCCGCCGGGGCGCTGGCCGCCGTAATGCCGGCCGCCGTGATGCCCGCCACCACCTCGCGCAACTGGTCGAGCGAATACGGCTTGGGCAACACGGCAAAGGGAAACCCCAGGCTGGCCGCGGCTGGCGCGCCATAACCAGAAGCGACGACCACCTGCAGCGATGGCCGCAACGCCCTGGCCTGGCGCGCCACGTCGATGCCAGAGCAACCAGGCAGCGCCATGTCGGTCAGCAGCACATCGAACGCCTGCGCTTCGACCCGCGCCAGTGCTTCTTCACCGGTCACTGCGCCCTCGACCAGGTGTCCCAGTTTCGCCAGCAGTTCGCAGGCCATCTCCAGCAAATCGGGATTGTCTTCCACCACCAGAATGCGGCGCCCCGCAACGACGGTCGGGGCTGACGCGTCGTCAGTTTCCACCGGTGGTTTCTGTCTGCTCAGCATGCTGCGCACCTTGCGTGCCAACTGTTCCCTGCCATACGGTTTCGACAGCAATTCCACGCCAGGGTCGAGCCGGCCGCCATGAACGATGGCGTTTTGCGTGTAGCCCGACGTAAATAACACGGCAATCTCGGGATGCAGACCCCTGGCCTGGCGCGCCAGTTCGGGACTGCGCAACTGGCCCGGCATGACCACATCGGTAAACAGCATATCGATCGGCAGGCCGCTTTTTAAAATACCCAGCGCGCTGTCGGCGTTGTCGGCTTTGAGTACCCGATAGCCCATGCTGCCGAGCAGCTCGACCACCGTGGCCTGCACCGACAAATCGTCTTCCACCACCAGGATCGTTTCATCGCCGCCGCGCACCAGCCCGCCCTGAATGGCTGTCACACTGGCCTCGGCCTCGAACGAGCGCGGGAAGTACAGTTTGAAGGTCGTGCCCTCGCCGGGCTCGCTGTAAATTTTGAAATGGCCGCCGGTCTGCTTCACGAAACCGTACGCCATCGACAGGCCGAGACCGGTGCCATGGCCTTCCGGCTTGGTCGAAAAGAACGGCTCGCACGCGCGCTCGAGCACCTCGGGCGACATGCCGCAACCGGTGTCGGAAATGGCGAACACCACGTACTGGCCCGGCTTGATGTCCGGTTCCGACGCGACATAGCCGTCATCGAGCATGGCATTGCCAATTTCAATGGTCAGCTTGCCGCCGCCCGGCATGGCATCGCGCGCATTGATGGCCAGGTTCAGCAGCACGTTTTCGAGCTGGTGCGGGTCGGCTGCCATGCTCCACAGACCGCCCGCCGTGATCATCTCGATTTCGATGGTTTCGCCAAGCACCCTGCGCAGCATGTCGTCCATGTCGGCAATGGCCCGCGCCGGATTGATGACGACCGGTTGCAGCGGCTGGCGCCGCGCATACGCCAGTAATTGTGATGACAGCTTGGCGCCGCGCTGCACCGCCTGCAGCGCCGAGGCGACGTAGCGCGTGGCCCGGCCTTCGGGCAAGCCCACTTGCAGCAACTGCAGATTGCCACCGATAACCTGCAAAATATTGTTGAAGTCGTGCGCCACACCGCCAGTCAGCTTGCCAATCGCCTCCAACTTCTGCGAGCGGTTGAGTGCTTCGTGGGCGCTGGATAATTCAGCGGTGCGCGCGCTCACCAGCGACTCGAGTTCGGTCTGATAGCGCTTCAGTTCCAGCTGGGCGTTGCGCTGGTCGGTCACGTCGCTGCCCTGCACAAAAATGCCCGTCACGTTGCCGTCGCTGTCGATGACAGGCTGATACACAAAATCGAGGAAGCGCACCAAACTGGCAGTTTCCGCGCCCTCCGGCACCGTGCGCAATTGCAGCGGCACGCCGCGCCCGACATACGCCTTGCCGCTGGCGTACACATTATTGAGCAGCTCGATAAACCCCTGCCCTTCGATTTCCGGCAAAATATCGCGCAGCGCCTCACCCACCAGCACACGACCGTCAAACATGTTGCGGTACGCCTGGTTGGCCAGCTCAAACACATGGTCCGGGCCTGCCAGCACGCAGATAAAGCCGGGCGCCTGCTCGAACAGGCGCTGCAGATGCGCCTTGGCGCCCTGCAGTTCATTGGCCAGCTTGAGTGCTGCCTGGGCGTCGGCAAGTGCGGCTTGCAGAGCTTGCTGAGCCAATACCCGCCCGGTGACGTCGCTGCCCTGGGAAAAAATCCCCACCACACTACCCTGTTCATCGACGATCGGCTGATACACGAAATCGATGTAGCGCTGCTCGACTGCGCCGCCACCGGCTGGCGTCACGGCAAGCGGCAGCGCTTCGCCGACGAACGGCACACCGGTGGCAAAGACATCGTCGAGCAGTTCGAAAAAGCCCTGGCCGCTTAGCTCAGGCAGCGCCTCGCGCACCGGTTTGCCAATAATGTCCTTGAATTCGGCCAGCCGGTGATGGGCCTGGTTCTGCAATTCGTAGACATGTTCCGGTCCGCGAAAAAAGCAGACAAAACCGGGTGCCTGTTCAAACAGCCTCAACAGATCGCGGTACTCAAGCGTATGGTCGTGCAGGCGGGAGGTTGACTCAGGCTTATCGGAAAACATGGCGACGCGTTCGTTGGAGTGAACCGATATTTTACAGAAAAGTGACTTTCCAGGCTGCAAGCGAGTACGCGTGCTCAGGCGCCGACACTGTATACTTGCCGCACTATGCGCATCCAGCTTTTCTCCGACCTCCACCTGGAACGCGATCCGACGTTTCGCCCTTTTATCGCTGCCGATACGGACGTCGTTGTGCTTGCCGGCGATATCGGCTCGTACCAGTCGGGCTCGCGCCTGCCATCAAGCGACTTCGGCCTGGAATTATTTTCACCGCTGCTGGGGGCGCCCTGCCCGGTCGTGCTGTTCGTGCCCGGCAATCACGAATTCGACACCCTCGATTTTGCCGACACCACGGCGCGCCTGCGCGCCACCTGTGAACGTCTCGGCATCATGTGGCTCGAGCGTGAAGTTGCCATCGTCGACGGCGTCCGGTTCATGGGTACCACGCTGTGGAGCGATTTCGACGCGCTGGCAATCAGCGCGCCAGACCCGGTGAAGCAGCTTGCGATGCGCCACAAGGCCATGCGCGCGGCGAATTACTACCTGAGCAAAAACACCACGCTGACGAATGGCGCGCCAGTGCTGGCCGAAGGGTTACGGGAAATGTCGCTGGATTGTCAGGCATGGCTGCGCGCTGCGCTGGCGGTGCCATTCGATGGCAAAACCGTCGTGGTCACCCACTTTGCGCCAAGTTTGCTGAGTGCCGATCCGCGCTATGGCCTGGCGGCGGGCACCGCAGGCTTTTGCAATGCGCTCGACGATTTATTCCCGCTGGCCGATGTGTGGATGCACGGGCACCTGCACTGCCTGAACGATTATGTGGCGGGAGGTTGTCGCGTGGTGGCCAACCCACTGGGCTACCTGAGCAAGAACGAGCAGGTGCAGTTTCGGCCGCACCTGGTCATCGAGGTTTAGGGCGCAGTCAGTTCAGCGCCCACTCGCGCGCCATCTGCTTGTCGTAGGACAGCGGCACAATGCCGACGCCGGCTTCATCGAACGTGACGATTTCGTACGCGTCCGGGCGCGCCAGCAACGCCAGCAGCAACTGGTTGTTCAGCGCATGGCCGGATTTATGGGCTTCGTAACTGCACAACAGCGGATGGCCGACCAGATATAAATCGCCGATCGCGTCGAGAATTTTATGGCGCACGAACTCGTCTTCATAACGCAGGCCATCGGTGTTCAGGATGCGGTATTCATCCATGACGATGGCGTTTTCCAGCGACCCGCCACGGGCCAGGCCCATGCCGCGCAGGCTTTCCACGTCCTGCATGAAGCCAAACGTACGGGCGCGCGCGACGTCGTGCACATACGAGACGGTGCCGAAATCGACCTTTGCGCGCTGCGTGGTGCCATCAACTGCAGGGTGATTGAATTCGATGAAAAAGTCGAGCTTGAAGCCGTCGTGCGGCACCAGTTTCGCCCATTTTTCGTTAGCGCCAGTGCCATGCCGGACTTCGACTTCTTTGGTCACGCGGATGAATTTTTTGGCGGCGGCCTGCTCCTCCACGCCGGCTTGCTGCAGCAGGTAGACAAACGACGACGCCGAACCGTCCATGATCGGAATTTCTTCGGCCGACACATCGACATACAGATTGTCGATGCCGAGACCGGCGCACGCGGACATCAGATGTTCGACCGTCGACACGCGCGCGTTGTCCTTGACCAGCACCGAGGCCATGCGGGTATCGCCGACCACACCGGCACTGGCGACAAATTCCACGACCGGGTCGAGATCGACGCGGCGAAACACGATGCCGGTGTCCACCGCGGCCGGGCGCAGCGTCAGCTCGACCTTGGTGCCGGAGTGCAGACCAACACCAGTGGTGCGCACGAGCTCTTTAATTGTTCGTTGTTTTAACATCCGTAAATTATATCGTAGGTGAGTCAAACAAAAGTGAACCCCTACTTTTGTTTGGAAGTACTCGACCCGAAAATCACTGGCAGAGCCAGATGATTTTCAGAGGGAAGAGCAACGCTTCCCCCCTCGGCCCCGCTGCGTGATGTTTTTATGGGTGTTCCGATTCGATGTGAACCTTCTCGCGGCGGATCAGGTACAAGCCGCTGGCGATGATGATGGCGGCCCCGAGCAGCGTGTAGCGGTCGGGCAGTACTTGCCACAGCACCCAGTCGAGCGCCACGCCCCAGGCCAGCGCCGAGTATTCGAACGGTGCCACGCGCGACGCCTGGCCGTGGGCGAACGCTTCGGTCACCGCCAGCTGCGCAAAAAAGCCGCTGAATGCCAGGCCACACAACAGCGGCAAGCGGTCCAGTGGCACCGTCACCCAGTGCGGCCAGGCCAGCGCGGTGGCGCCGATGGCCATCAGCGTCATCAGCCAGAACACCATCTGCGCGCTGCTGTCGACACGCGACAGGACGCGTCCCGCCACCGACGACACCGCATACAGGGCAGCCGCCGTCAGAATGGCCAGGCCGCCCATGGTCAGCATCCCCTCACCGGTGGGACGCAGCACCACCAGCACGCCCAGCATGCCGATGCCGATGGCCACCCACTGGCCGGGGCCCACTTGCTCTTTCAACACCCATACCGACAGCGCCGTGATGATTGCCGGTGCGATGAAAAAGATCGCATACGCCTCGGCCAGCGACAGTTGCCGGATGCCGTAAGCGAACAGCGACAACATGGCGATGCCAATCCCGGCGCGCAGCAGTTGCAGCGGCCAGTGCACCTGCAGGATCGTCCTGAAACCGCGGCGCCAGGCGACCCAGCCGACAATCAGCGGCAACGAGGACAGCGCGCGCAGGCTGGCCACCTGCATGGCCGGGAAGTCGGCCGACAGCAGCTTCATCGCCGTGTCCATCAGCGAAAACATGACCACTGCGATCAACATCATGTAAATGCTGCGTAAATTCCCCGACGGTGTACTCCGGAACATTTTTGGCTCCCCGAATTGAAAAACGGCGCCGCAGCGCCGTCAGATGAGCTGCTCCGGATTTAGCCGAGCTGCTGCAGCATCGTCTCTGCATTCGACACTTCGAAACCGGTGGTTTCCACATTCAGCTGCGTGACGACACCATCTTCGACCAGCATCGAGTAACGCTTCGAACGCGTCCCCATATTGTGCTTCGTGAAATCGGCAGAGAGGCCCAGCGACTTGCTGAAGTCGGCGTTACCATCGGCCATCATGCGCACAATGCCAGTCGATTTCTGGTCGCGGCCCCAGGCGCCCATGACGAACGCATCGTTCACCGAAATGCACCAGATTTCATCGACGCCTTTGGCTTTCAATGCGTCCGCGTGCTGGACGTAACCCGGCACGTGCTTGGCCGAACAGGTTGGCGTGAACGCGCCTGGCAGGCCGAAAATGACGATTTTTTTGCCCTTGACGAGGTCCGCGACCTGGAACGTATTCGGGCCGAGCGAGCAGCCTTCGGTTTCCGTCTCGATGAATTCGGACAGGGTGCCTTCTGGCAGGCGATCGCCGATATTGATGGTCATGCAGGTGCTCCGGAATGTGAGATTGACAGGGCCGCAGGGCGGCCCTGTTGGATTTAGTCAGCCTGCTTGCGCAAAAACGCTGGGATGTCGTACGTTTCGACACCGTTGCGCTGCATGGCCTGCACCTGCTCGGACGCTTGCTCGCGGCGCCACACGGCTGGCTGCTTGCCGCCGTCGATGCCGTTCGACGTCACCGCCGCGCCCATCGTCACACCCGTGGTGCGCGTGCCTGGCACGCCGCCCATCACTGGCATATTGTCGGTGCCGGTGCGCAGGACCTGCTGCGGCTGGACCAGCTGCATGGATTTCTTGACCTTGCCCAGGCCCGTGGCCACCACGGTCACGCGGATCTCGTCGCCCATGCTGTCGTCGTACGCGATACCTTGTGCGATCGACGCATCGTCGGCCGCAAACGCACGCACGGCCGCCATGACTTCCTTGATCTCTTTACCCTTCAGGCTGCGGCTGGCGGTAACGTTTACCAGCACGCCGCGCGCGCCGGACAGGTCGATGCCATCGAGCAGCGGCGACGCCACTGCCTGCTCGGCAGCGATGCGGGCACGGTCCATGCCCGAAGCCGTTGCCGTGCCCATCATGGCCTTGCCCTGCTCGCCCATGATGGTTTTCACGTCATTGAAGTCGACGTTGATGTGGCCCGGAACGTTGATGATCTCGGCGATACCGGCGACCGCGTTGTTCAACACATCGTCGGCGTGCTGCATCCACTCGATCATCGATTCATCTTCGTAAATCTCTTCGAGTTTTTCGTTGAGAATGATGATCAAAGAATCGACGTGCTGGGTCAGTTCGTCGAGACCTGCTTCGGCGATGTCCATGCACTTCTTGCCTTCGTACGAGAACGGCTTCGACACCACGGCCACCGTCAACGCGCCCATCGATTTGGCGATTTCCGCCACGATCGGTGCGGCGCCGGTACCGGTACCGCCGCCCATGCCGGCCGCGATAAAGACCATGTGCGCGCCGCGCAGCGAGTCTTCGATGCGCTGGCGCGATTGCTCGGCCAGCTGGCGGCCGATTTCCGGCTTCATGCCAGCGCCCAGGCCGGAATCGCCGATCTGGATGATGTTGTTGGCCGACGAAGCGGCCAGTGCCTGCGCGTCGGTGTTGGCGGCGATGAATTCCACGCCGGAGACGCCTTTGCGAATCATGTGCTGCACGGCGTTACCGCCCGCGCCGCCCACACCCACCACCTTGATGATGGTACCCAATGCTGCGCTATCGACCATATCGAACTCCATGATGACCCCTTAATTTGTCAGTTGCCGTTTTCAAGCGCTAGCCCTTATGCGTTGGCAGAAGGCCTGGAGATTGAAAACTGCGTTTAAATGAAATAAATTTTTGCGCTACGTGTTTGTTTTGTACGACCACTGCGACTGCTTAGAAATTACCTAAAAACCATTCCTTCATGCGTTGCCAGACTGCCTTCACGGAACCATCCTGGCGCGTCACGATATGACCCCGTAAATACTGCTTCTTTGCTTCGAGTAGGAGACCCAGCACGGTGGCGTAGCGCGGACTGCGCACCACGTCAGCCAGCTGGCCGCGGTAGTCCGGCGTGCCGAGGCGCGCCGGTTTGAGGAAAATATCTTCGGCCATTTCGACCATGCCCGGCATGATTGCGGTGCCGCCGGTGAGCACGATGCCCGACGACAGCACGCCTTCATAACCCGAATCGCGCACCGCCTGGTGCACCATCGCAAACAGCTCTTCGACGCGCGGCTCGATCACGGCGGCCAGCGCCTGGCGCGACAGGTTGCGCGGACCACGGTCGCCCAGGCCCGGCACTTCCAGCGTCTCGCCCGGATCGGCCAGCACCTGCTTGGCGACACCATAACGGATTTTGATTTCTTCGGCTTCGCCGGTCGGTGTGCGCAGTGCCATCGCGATGTCGTTGGTGATCTGGTCGCCGGCAATCGGGATCACGGCAGTGTGGCGAATCGCGCCGTCCGAGAACACCGCGATATCGGTGGTGCCGCCGCCAATGTCGATCAGGACCACGCCGAGTTCTTTTTCATCGGTGGTGAGCACCGCATCGGCCGACGCCATCGGCTGCAAAATCAGGTCCGACACTTCCAGGCCGCAGCGGCGCACGCACTTGACGATGTTCTGCACCGCCGACACTGCACCGGTAACGATGTGGACGCGCACCTCCAGCCTGATACCGCTCATCCCGATCGGCTCGCGCACATCTTCCTGCGAGTCGACGATGAATTCCTGCGGCACCGTGTGCAGCAGTTGCTGATCGGTCGGGATGTTCACGGCCTTGGCCGTTTCAATCACGCGCGCCACGTCGGTGGCGGTGACTTCCTTGTCCTTGATGGCCACCATGCCGCTCGAATTGAACGAGCGGATATGGCTGCCGGCGATGCCCGCATAGACGTTGCGGATTTTGCAGTCCGCCATCAGCTCGGCCTCTTCCAGCGCGCGCTGGATCGATTCGACGGTCGCCTCGATATTCACGACCACGCCTTTTTTCAGGCCCTTCGATTCGTGTTGACCGAGCCCGATCACTTCGTGGCGCCCGTCCGGCATCACTTCGGCCACTACCGCCACCACCTTCGAGGTGCCGATGTCGAGGCCGACGATCAGGTTTTTCGCGTCTTTAGTCATTGCATGCCTGCTATTCAAATGTGCTTGTTGGTTTTGCTGCTACTTTTGCTGGTGGATTGCGGTTTTTTCTTTTGTAACGCCTTGATCGGTTTGCTCGCGTCACTCGGTATGTTCAGTGACTTCGATGCCAGCGCCAGCCCGTTCGGATAACGCATGTCGATCGTTTCAATATTCCCGTCCTGCAGACGCGACACCAGCTGTGGATACACTCCCACCAGCCGGTTCACGCGCTCCTTCATCGTGTCCTTGTTCTGCTCGCGCCCCAGCGCCACCGTCATGCCGTTGTCCAGCCCCACGGTCCATGCGTAGCGGTTCGACAGCGACAAGGTTTCCGGCACCAGTTTCACCGGAGCGAACCAGCTGCGCAGCTGCGCAAAGCGCGACAGCACTTCCTTTTCGCTGCCGTCCGGGCCATCGAAACCCGGTAACGTATGGCCATCCTCGGCCTCGGCCAGGTTGGCGGTAAACACCTCCCCTTTTACCGACAGCAGGCGCCCGTCTTCACCCCAGGTACCGAGCGCCTGGTGTTCTTCCACGTCGATGATCAGCTGGTTCGGCCACTCGCGCCGTACCGTTGCGCGCCGTACCCACGGCACGGCTTCGAACGTCGTGCGCACCTGCTCCAGGTTGGCCGTAAAAAAATTTCCCGTGATCTTGCCGACGATGCTGTTCCGCACCGTCAGCGCGTTGACGTTTTTCAGGTCCATGTTGTAGATGCTCTCGACCCGGACCGTCTTCAGCGTGAACATCGGGCGCTGCGAAATCCACCACACGCCCGACGCGAGCGTTCCCAGCACCGTCACGGCGACGAGGCCACTGGCAGTTGCGTTGAGGAGGCGGATGTCGTGCCACATGGTCTTAAACCTTTGCCTTCGTCATTTTGAGGCGTGCCGACCGCAGAATTTCGACGCACAGATCCGGGTAGTCAATACCTTCCGCGCGTGCCGCCATCGGCACCAGCGAGTGGCCGGTCATGCCAGGCGACGTATTCACTTCGAGCAGGAACGGGCAGTTGTCGCTCGCACGCAGCATGAAGTCGACCCGGCCCCAGCCCTCGCAACCGAGCGCGTTGTACGCATCCACGGCGATATGCGCCATCTCGGCAGCGAGCGCATCGTCCAGTTTGGCCGGGCAGAAATACTGCACGGTGTCGGTGAAGTACTTGTTCTGGTAATCGTAATTGCCTTCGGGGGCGACGATCTCGCAGATCGGCAGCGCGCGCGCGCTTTTGCCGCGTCCCAGCACCGCCACCGTGAATTCGCGGCCGGTGATGAACTGCTCGGCCAGCACCGCTTCATCGAAACCGTGCGCCAGGGCGACCGCAGCCTGCAGCGCATCGGCCTCTTCCACTTTGGTGATGCCGATGGTCGAGCCTTCGAGCGGCGGCTTGACGATCAACGGCAGGCCCAGGTTGACGACGACTTGCGCCAAATCGGACTCCGGCGTCACGGTGACGTATTTCGGCGTCGGCAAACCGTGCATCAGCCAGATCATTTTCGTCGTGATCTTGTCCATGCCAACCGCGCTGGCTATCACGCCACTGCCGGTGTACGGAATGCCGAGTTGTTCGAGCGCGCCCTGCATGCTGCCGTCTTCACCGAAGCGGCCGTGCAGTGCAATGAACACGCGGTCGAATTTTTCAGCGGCCAGTTCGGCCAGCGAACGCACGGCCGGATCGAAACCGTGCGCATCGATGCTGCGGCTTTTGAGTGCTTCCAGCACGCCGTTGCCGGACATGATCGACACATCGCGCTCGGCGGAAAGGCCACCGTACAGGACGCCGACCTTGCCGAAGTCATTCATAACGTCGCTCATTTTTCGGCCTTTACAAAATTAACCAGTTGTTGCGGCACGCCGCTGATCGAGCCGGCACCCATCGTCAGCACCACGTCGCCATCACGCACCACGCGCATGATGGTGTCGGCCATGTCGCCAATGGTTTCGACAAAAATCGGCTCGACTTTGCCGGTGGCGCGCAATGCATGCGCCAGCGCGCGGCCGTCGGCAGCGACAATCGGCGCTTCGCCGGCGGCGTACACATCGGCCAGCACCAGCACATCGGGGTTCCCCAGCACTTTGACAAAATCTTCGAACAAATCGCGCGTGCGCGAAAAGCGGTGTGGCTGGAACGCCAGCACCAGACGGCGGCCCGGATACGCGCCGCGCGCAGCTTTCAATGTCACTTCGGTTTCCACCGGGTGGTGACCGAAGTCGTCGACCAGCGTGAACGACCCGCCGCCAGGCATGGCGACATCGCCATAGCGTGTAAAACGGCGGCCGACACCGGTGAAATGCTCCAGTCCCTGCTGCGTGGCGCTGTCCTCGACGCCAATTTCTCGCGCGATGGCAATCGCCGAACAGGCGTTCAACACATTGTGCATGCCAGGCTGATTGAGCACGAAATCGGTGTCCGGATAGCCTTCCTGCGCGACGGTGAAATGCATCTGCAGGCCGATGGCGCTGGCGTTGTAGGCGCGCACCTGGGCATGCTCGGAAAAACCGTACGTGGTTACCGGTTTCGTCACCTGCGGCAAAATCGCGCGCACATGCTGGTCGTCGATGCACAGCATCACGCGACCGTAGAACGGCAGGCGGTGCGTAAAGTTGACGAACGCAGACTTCAGTTTTTCGAAATCGTGCTCGTACGTTTCCATGTGGTCGGCGTCGATGTTCGTGATCACTTCGATCATCGGCGTCAGGTTCAAAAACGACGCATCCGATTCATCGGCTTCGGCCACGATGTAGTCGCCGGTGCCCAGTTTGGCGTTGGCGCCAGCAGACGTCAGGCGGCCACCGATGACGAACGTCGGGTCGAGCCCACCCTGCGCCAGCACCGATGCCACCAGGCTGGTGGTGGTGGTTTTGCCATGGGTGCCAGCGATGGCGATGCCGCGCTTCAGGCGCATCAACTCGCCCAGCATGATCGCGCGCGGCACAATCGGGATCGATTTTGCACGCGCGGCAATCACTTCCGGATTGGTTTCATTGACAGCGGTGGACGTGACGACGACGTCGGCATTCGCCACATTCTCCAGCGCGTGGCCGAGGTGGACGCAGGCGCCAAGCGACGCCAGGCGCTGGGTCGCGGCATTGCTGCCCAGGTCTGAACCCGAGACGTTGTAGCCGAGGTTGAGCAGCACTTCGGCGATGCCGCTCATGCCGCTGCCGCCAATGCCGACGAAGTGAATATTTTTGATCTTGTGTTTCATGTGGTCTTTGCTGCCAGTTGTTCAAGGATGTTCGCGATCGCTTCATTGGCGTCGCGTTTGCCGACGTGCAGCGCCGCTTGCGCCATCGCCAGGCACTGCGCGCGCGTCGTCGATTGCAGCAGCTGCGCCAGTGCCGCCGGATCGAGTGCGGTCTGCGGCAGGTGCACGGCTGCGTTCTGGCTTGCCATCCACTGTGCGTTGTCAACCTGGTGGCTGGTGGTGGTGGCCACGAACGGCACCAGCACGCTGGCCACGCCGGCCGCTGTCAGTTCGGACACGGTAATGGCGCCAGCGCGGCAAATCACCAGATCGGCGCTGGCATAGGCCGCCGCCATGTCGTCGATAAAATCGACTACGTTCGCGTCGACGCCTGCCGTGGCATACGCTGCGCGCAGGGCGTCGATATTCTTTTTGCCCGACTGGTGCGTCACCTGCGGCCGCACGTTCGCGTCGATCAGCGCCAGTGCAGCCGGCACGGCAGCGTTCAGCGCCTGCGCGCCGAGGCTACCGCCGACGACCAGAATGTTCAATGGTCCGCTACGCGCGGCGAATCGCTCCGCGGGCGCTGCCATCGCAAGGATTTCCGCGCGCACCGGATTGCCCGTCACGACGGCCTTATCGGCAGCCTTGCCGAAATCGGCGGGGAAGCCAAACAGCACGCGCTCGGCAAACGGCACCAGCGTTTTGTTCGACAGCAGCAGCGCCGCATCGGCATTCACCAGCGCCACCGGGATGTTGCGCATGCGCGCCATCATCCCGCCCGGCACGGTAACGTAACCGCCCATGCCCAGCACGACATCCGGCTGGCGTCTGGCTAAAAACTGACGAACGACAGCAAAACTGTTCAGCAATTTGAACGCACCGACAACGGTATGTTTGAAGCCCTTGCCGCGCAGGCCGGAAAATTCGATGGCGTCGAGCGCGATGCCATGCTTCGGCACGAGGTCCTGCTCCATGCCGTGGGCAGTGCCCAGCCAGCTCACCTCCCAGCCGCGCGCGCGCATGGTCTGCGCAATCGCGATGCCGGGGAAGATATGCCCGCCCGTCCCTGCGGCCATGATCATCAGCTTTTTCACTGGTTGATTCATACGCGGCCTCCGCGCATGTGCACGCGATTTTCATAATCGATGCGCAGCAAAATCGCCAGGCCGACGCAGTTGAACAGCACGCCCGAACCACCGTAGCTCATTAACGGCAAGGTCAATCCCTTGGTCGGTAGCAGTCCCAGGTTCACACCCATATTGATGAACGTCTGCACACCGATCCAGATGCCGATGCCTTTGGCGGTCAGGCCGGCGAAGGTCTGGTCGAGGGCAATCGCCTGGCGGCCGATATCGAAGGCGCGCTTGATGAGCCAGTAAAACATCGCGATGACCACCAGCACGCCAACCAGGCCCAGTTCTTCACCAATCACGGCCATCAGGAAGTCGGTGTGCGCTTCCGGCAGGTAGTGCAGCTTTTCGACGCTGCCACCAAGACCCACGCCGAAGATTTCGCCGCGGCCGAATGCAATCAGCGAGTGCGTCAGCTGGTACGCCTTGCCCAGAGAATTGTCCTCTTGCCACGGATCGAGGTAAGCAAACATGCGCGCGCGCCTGAACGGCGAGAGCGCGATGATGACGGCAAACACGGAGACCAGCACCGCACCAATGCCGCCGAACCAGATCATGTTGAAGCCGCCCAGGAACAGCACGCCCATGGCGATGCAGACGATCACGCCAAACGCGCCCAGGTCGGGTTCCAGCAGCAGCAGCATGCCGACAATGCCCATTGCGAACGCCATCGGCATGAAGCCTTTTGTCAGCTTGTGCATGTACTGCTGCTTGCGTACCGTGAAATCGGCCGCATACAGCACGGCGACGATCTTCATGATTTCGGACGGCTGCAACTGCGCCACTTTCAACGGCAGCCAGCGGCGCGCGCCGTTCACCGACACACCGATGCCGGGCACCAGCACCAGCGTCAGCAACACCAGCGTGGCGATGAACAGCCACGGCGCAAAGCGCTGCCAGGTGGCGATCGGAATGCGGAACACCACGCTGCACAGCAGAATCGACACCACAATGAACATCGCCTGGCGCACCAGGAAATAATTGCTCTTGTTGGCCAGGTAGGAAAACTTGGGCGAGTCGGGCAACGCGATGGAGGCGGAGTACACCATCACCATCCCGCCCAGCATCAGCAGCAGCACGACCCACACCAGCGGCTGGTCGTATTCCATCATTTTCGATGGCTGTGCGCGCGCGGCAATCGCCGCATCGGCGGAGGAGCCTGAAAATTTGAACGGCATCTGGAAGGCCATCAGATCTCCTGACCTTTCTCGAGCGCGATATCGCGCACGGCATCGACAAACACCTGCGCGCGGTGCGCGTAGTTGGTAAACATGTCAAGACTCGCACAGGCCGGCGACAGCAGCACGGCGTCACCAGGTTTGGCCAGGCCACCGGCGCGGCGCGTGGCTTCTTCCAGGGTGGCGATGTCGAACACCGGCACGCCGGAAGGCGCAATCGCCGCACGCAGCGCCGGTGCATCGCGGCCGATCAGCAGCACTGCCCGTACGTAGCGCGAGCATGGCTCGGCCAATGGCAAGAAGTCCTGGCCCTTGCCGTCGCCACCGGCAATCAGCACAAGTTGTTGGTCGCCGCTCATGGCTTTACCGAGGCCCTGGAGCGCCGCAACGGTGGCGCCGACATTGGTGCCCTTGCTGTCGTCGTAAAACTCGACACCGTCGATGGATGCTACCAGTTCGACGCGGTGCGGCTCGCCGGCGTATTCGCGCAGGCCGTGCAGCAGTGGTGCGAGCGGCAGGTCGATGGCGCGGCATAACGCCAGCGCAGCCAGCGCGTTCGCCGCATTGTGCAGGCCGCGAATGCGCAGCGCGTCTGCCGGCATCAGGCGCGAGATGGTTGTCTCGACTTCTTCGGCCGGCTCGTTCTTCCTGCGTTTTATCCCGGACTCTTCACCGGCAACGCTGGTGGCCAGCCACAGGACACCGCGTTCGTTGACCAGGCCGAAACTGCCGGCAGCTTTCGGTGCGTCGGTGCCGAACGTCACGCCATGACCGAGTTTCATCACCTGCGCGTCGTCGCGGTTCAGGATGCGCACCGTGTCGGCACCGAAGATACGTGCCTTGTCGGCAGCGTACGCGGCCATGTCGCCGTGCCAGTCGAGGTGATCCTGGGTCAGGTTCAATACTGTGGCCGCATCGGCATTCAGGCTGAACGTGGTGTGCAACTGGAAGCTGGACAACTCGAGCACCCACGCTTGCGGCAGGTCGTCGGCGTCCAATGCCTCCCGCAGCACGTCCAGTGCGGCCGGGCTGATATTGCCGGCCACGCGCGTCGACAGGCCGGCGCGCTCGCACAGGAGTCCGGTCAGCTTGGTGACCGTCGTCTTGCCATTCGTCCCGGTGATTGCGATGACTTTCGGGGCGTAGTCGCGTTCCATTTTCAACGCGGCCAGCGCCTGGGCGAACAGTTCGATTTCGCCCCAGACCGGGATGTTATTTTCGGCGGCCGCCGGTGCAATGATCGCCAGTTCGCGGTTGGGCGCAAGGCCCGGGCTGACGGTCACGAAATCGACGCCGTCCAGCAGTGCTTCACCAAACGCGCCGGCGACAAATTCTGCGTCAGGGATCGCTGCCAGCAGCGCAGGCAGTCGTTGCGGCGCTTCCCGCGTATCGGCCACGCGCACGCGCGCGCCGCTGCGGGCGAGCCACAACGCCATCGCCAGCCCCGATTCACCGAGGCCCAGCACGAGAGCGAATTTGCCGCTGTAGTTCATCGTCACCTTTGTCATTAACGCAGCTTCAATGTCGACAGGCCAATCAGCACCAGGACCATCGTCACGATCCAGAAACGGACCACGACCTTGGTTTCTTTCCAGCCCTTTTGTTCGAAGTGATGGTGCAAAGGCGCCATCAGGAACACGCGCCGGCCGTTGCCGAAGCGCTTCTTGGTATATTTGAACCAGCTCACCTGGACGATCACGGAGAGTGTCTCGGCCACGAAAATGCCACCCATGATGAACAGGACAATTTCCTGGCGCACGATGACGGCGACAGTACCGAGCGCGCCGCCGAGCGCCAGCGCGCCGACGTCGCCCATGAACATTTCAGCCGGGTGCGCGTTGAACCACAGGAACGCGAGACCGGCGCCAGCCAGCGCGCCGCAAAAAATCAGCAGTTCGCCGGCGCCCTGGATATGCGGGATGAACAGGTAGCGCGCGTAGGTCACGTTACCGGTGAGGTAGGCAAACAAGCCGAGGGCGCCGCCCACCATCACGGTCGGCATGATGGCCAGGCCATCGAGACCGTCGGTGAAATTGACCGCGTTCGACGCGCCCACGATGACGCAGTAGGTCAGCGCGATAAAGCCCCAGACGCCAAGCGGATAGCTGATGGTTTTCACGAACGGCACGATCAGATCGGCTTTTGGTGGCAGGTCCATCGAGAAGCCCGACTGCACCCAGTTGAAGAACAGCTGCGCCACCTGCCATGGGGTCGGTGCCGATACCGAGAACGCCAGGTACAACGCCGCAGCGATGCCGATCAGCGACATCCAGAAGTATTTTTCGGCCGAGCGCATGCCCTCCGGGTCCTGGTACACCACCTTGCGGTAATCATCGGCCCAGCCGACAGCGCCAAACCCCAGCGTGACGACCAGCACCGGCCAGATGAGGCGGTTCGACAGGTCGCACCAGAGCAGCGTCGACAGCGTAATGGCGATCAGAATCAGCACACCGCCCATGGTAGGCGTGCCGTGTTTTTTCAGGTGCGTCTGCGGACCGTCCGTACGTACGGCCTGGCCGACTTTCATCGCGGTGAGCTTGCGGATCACGGCCGGGCCAAAAGTCAGGCCGATCGCGATCGCCGTGATGGTGCCCATCACCGCGCGGAAGGTAATGAAGTTGAAGACGCGCAGGAAGCCGAACTCCTGCTGATAATGTTGTGCAAGCCAGAGCAGCATTTAGTGAAAGTCCTTGTCAATTGTGTGTGATTCAAGCAGGTGTTGAACCACGCGTTCCATTTTCATGAACCGCGAGCCCTTCACCAACACAGTTGCGTCAGATTTGCTGCCCAGTTTTAAATCCAGTGCTGCCAATAATTCGTCGAACTGATCAAAATGTACTGCGCCCGACGCGGTCAAATGCCGCGCCAGTGGGCCTGTGGCAAACACCGCGTCGATGCCGCGGGCCTGCGCGTAGGCGCCGATTTCTTCGTGATACTGCGGTCCCTGCGTGCCGACTTCGCCCATGTCGCCCAGCACCAGGATGCGCGGCGATGGCGCGCTGGCCAATACGTCGATGGCCGCGCGCACGGAGTCCGGATTGGCGTTGTAGCTGTCGTCGATGACCACCGCGCCGTTGACCGCCTGCTTTTTTTGCAAACGGCCACCGACTGGTTGAAACGCTTCGAGGCCGCGCACGATGGTGTCGATGTCGATGCCGGCGGCCAGCGTGCAGGCGATGGCGGCGAGCGCGTTGCGCACATTGTGTTCACCCGCCGCGGCCAGTTTGATAGTGACGTGGTGGCCATGCAGGCCGGCCACGTCGACCTGCATGTCGCTGCCGAAACCCGTGCTTACATACACGCAGCTGACGTCGCATTCGTCCGGCTTGAGGCCGAACGTCATCGTCGGACATGCAGCCAGCGTGTGCCACAGCGGCGTGTATTCATCGTCGCCCGGGAACACGGCCACGCCGTGCGGCGGCAAAGCCTGGAGCACGGCGCCATTTTCCAGCGCTACCGCTTCCACGGTGTGCATGAATTCCTGGTGCTCGCGCTGCGCGTTGTTGACCATGCCGATGGAAGGCAGAGCAATCGCGGACAAACGCGCGATTTCGCCAGGGTGATTCATGCCCAGTTCGATCACTGCCGCCTGGTGCGCGGCGGTCATGCGGAACAGCGTCAGCGGCACGCCGATTTCGTTGTTCAGGTTACCGCGCGTCGCCAGGCGACCTTCTTCACCGAAGGCTTGCGCCAGGATCGAAGCGATCATTTCCTTGACGGTCGTCTTGCCATTGCTGCCGGTGACGCCGATCACCGGCACCGCGAACTGGCTGCGCCACTGGTTGGCGATGGCGCCCAGCGCGGCCAGCGTATCGGGCACGATCAGTGCCGGCAGTGTAAAACCTTCTGGCACACGCTCGGCGACGACGGCAGCAACGCCGTCGATCTGGCCGAGGAAATCGTGGGCGTCGAACGTGTCACCGCGCAGGGCGACGAACAGCGCGCCGGCAGCGAGCTTGCGGCTGTCGGTCGAGACACCGTCGAAGCTGGCATCGGCGCCCACCAGGCGCGCGCCCGGAATGGCCAGTTGTGACAATACGCCGCGCATCAATTCGTCCTCATCATGGTCAGGCGTGCCGACAACGCCAGCGTGGCATGGTCGACATCGGAAAAAGCCATCTTGCGGCCACGGATTTCCTGGTACGGCTCATGGCCCTTCCCGGCCAGCAGGATCACATCGGGCTTGGCAGCGTGCTTGACGGCCGACAGAATCGCGGCGGCGCGGTCTTCGATGGCCTGATATGGCAGCGCGGTGTCCATGCCGGCGACAACCTGCGCGATGATCGCGGCCGGGTCTTCGCTGCGCGGATTGTCGCTGGTGACGATCACATGGTCGGCGCCCTGTGCGATCTTGCCCATCTGCGGACGCTTGCCAGGATCGCGGTCGCCGCCGCAGCCGAACACGCACCACAGTTTGCCGTGGCGTTCATCGGCCACCTGGCGCAATGCCGCCAGCGTTTTTTCCAGCGCATCGGGCGTGTGGGCGTAGTCGATGACGACCATCGGCGCATCCTGGCCGCCCACCTGCTGCATGCGGCCCGGCGCCGGCGTCAACGCTTCGATCGCGTCGAGCGCAGGACGAAGGGCCACACCTTTTGCAAGGAGCGCGCCCAGCACCGCCAGCGCATTGCTGATATTGAAGCGGCCCACCAGCTGCGTCTTGGCCGTGCCGGCACCGAATGGCGACGCCAGCTGAAACTCGGTGCCCGCGTGGCGGCTGCGCAGATTGGCAGCGCGCAGGATCGCGACACCTTCGATGTCCGGCTGCGCCGCGACGTCTTTCAATGTATAGCCGGTGATCGCCACCCCGCGCGGTACGTGGCCGAGCAAACGCTGGCCGGCTTCATCGTCAAGGTTGATGACCGCGGTTTTCAGGCCCGGCCACGTGAACAGCCTGGCCTTGGCGGCTTCGTAGCTGGCCATGTCGCCGTGGTAGTCGAGATGGTCGCGCGTCAGGTTGGTAAACAGCGCGACATCGACATGCATGCCGTCCGTGCGCCCTTGTTCCAGCCCGATCGACGACACTTCGATGGCCAGTGCGGTAGCGCCGGCGTCGCGCACAGTAGCCAGTTTTTCGGCCAGCAGCACAGCGTCCGGCGTGGTGTAGCCAGTCACATCGTACGTCGGTTCGGTGCGTCCTTTGAACAGGCCCACGCCCAGCGTGCCGATCACGGCGGTCGGCGTGCCGAGCCGGGACAGCGCCTGGCCGAGCCAGACTGCGCACGAGGTTTTACCGTTCGTGCCGGTGACGCCGACAGTGAACATGGCTGCGTCGGGCATGTTGTTGACAGCATGGGCGATTGGGCCGGCTGCGCGTTTCAGGCCGGTGACGGCCAGGTGCGGCACATCGACCACGTCGTCCCATGCAAAGCCGATGTGGTCATACACGACTGCAGCAGCGCCCTGCGCCACGGCGGCTGCGATGAAGCGGCGGCCGTCGGCCGCATCGCCAGGGTACGCAAAAAATACGTCGCCGGCTTTTACGCGGCGCGAGTCGGAAACGAGGCGGCCGCCTGGTGCGGCGGCGCGGATCCATTCGACGGTTGTCATCAAGGCAGCCATCAGTTGCTCTCCTCGATGTCGGTATCCGACAGCATGATGTCGGTGATCGGCGAATCGGGCGGCACGTTTTCAGCACGCAGCGCATTCGCGGCCAGTGCGGCAAACGTCGGCGCGGCCACGCCACCGCCGGTGTGGATGGCGCCGGTCGGGTCGTCAATCATGACAGCGATGACGAAGCGCGGATTCGACATCGGCGCGATGCCGGCAAAGTTACCGACGTAATGGGTCTGCGAGTAGCGCCCGTTGATAACCTTTTGCGCGGTGCCGGTTTTGCCGCCAACACGGTAACCAGGAATTTGCGCCTGGCGCGCGGTACCGCCTGGCAGCACCACGGTTTCCAGCATCATGCGCATTTGCGCGGCTGTTTTCGGCGAGATGACTTGCTGGCCGACCGGGTTGTGCGTGACCTTCTCGAACGACAGCGGGATGATGTCGCCGTCGCGCGCAAAGATCAGGTAAGCGTGTGCCAGTTGCAGCAGCGACACCGAGATGCCCTGGCCGAACGACATGTTCGCCTGTTCGATCGGACGCCACGATTTGTACGGGCGCACGCGGCCGGCCACGGCGCCCGGAAAACCGTAGCGTGGGGCCTGCCCGAAACCGACCTTGGTAAACATGTTCCACATTTCTTCAGGTGGCATGGCCAGCGCCATCTTCGAGACCCCGATGTTCGATGACTTCTGGATGATGGTCGAGACATCGATGACGCCATGCGGATGGGTGTCGCGGATCGTCTTGTCGGCGATGACCATGCGGCCATTGCCGGTGTCGATCATGGTCGTTGGCTTGACGCGGTTGGTGTCCAGCGCCAGCGCCACGGTAAATGGTTTAAGTGTCGAACCCGGCTCGAACGTATCGGTGATGACGCGGTTGCGCAGCTGCTCGCCGGTGAGCTTCGAGCGGTCGTTCGGGTCGTACGTGGGCCAGTTGGCCAGCGCCAGAACTTCGCCCGTATGCACGTCCAGAACGACTGCCGCGCCGGCCTTGGCATGGAATTTTTCCACTGCGTTCTTGACACTCGTGAACGCGATGTACTGGAGCTTGCTGTCGACCGACAGCGTGATGTCGCGGCCATCGTGCGGCTCGCGCGACTGGCCCACGTCTTCGACGATGTGGCCGAGACGGTCCTTGATGACACGGCGGCTGCCGACCGCGCCGACCAGCGACTTTTGCTGCGCCAGTTCGATGCTTTCCTGGCCCACGTCTTCGACGCTGGTGAAGCCGACCAGGTGGGTCATGACTTCGCCCTGCGGGTAAAAGCGCTTGTATTCCTTGCGCGTGTCGAGGCCGTCGATTTTCAGTTTTTCGATCTGGGCGATGACGTCCATCTCGACTTGCCGCTTCAGGTAAACAAAGGTACGGTCGGAATCGAGTTTCTTGCGCAGCTCCACTTCGGGCATGTCGAGCAGGCGCGCCAATTCGGTGATTTTTTCCGGCGGCGACGCGAGCACGTCATCGGGAATTGCCCACACAGCTTTCACCGGCAGCGACGACGCCAGCACCTGGCCATTGCGGTCCATGATTTTGCCGCGCGTGGCCGGCAGTTCCAGCGTGCGCTCGTAGCGGCTTTTGCCCTGCTTTTGCAGGAACTGGGTGCTGACGGCCTGCAGCCACAAGGCACGTCCGGCCAGACCGGCAAAGGCAGCAAACAGCACGATCAGCACCAGGCGCGAACGCCAGTCGGGGAGGCGCACGGCCAGTACCGGGCTTTTCGAAAAGGCGACGCCTTTCGAGGCCGCCACGCGCGCGCTTGGTTGATGGGTGCCGCGTTTCATTTGGCATCCTCGGTCAAATACTGCGTGCGCGCCGGCGTCAGCGGCGTCATGTTCAGATCCGTGCGCGCAATCTGTTCGATGCGCTCGTTCTTGCCCAGCGTGGACTGGTCGAGCTGCAGTTGGGCCCAGTCGATATCGAGCTGGCGCGCCTGTTGCTGGTAGCGTTCGAGGTCGATGAAGACGTGGCGCTGCTGGTTGCGCGCGTTGATCAGCGACAGCGCGCTGGCCACCAGCAAGGCGGTCAGGATGACGTTCAGCTTGCCGGTCATGCCGCTGTCCCCAACCGCTCGGCGACGCGCAGTACCGCCGAACGCGAACGCGGGTTCGCATCGACTTCTTCAGCCGACGGCTTGATCTTCGCGACCAGTTTCATCAGCGGCTGCGGCAGATCGACCGCGCGGATCGGCAGGCGCCGGTCCGGCTGGGGCAAATTCACCTTCGAGGCCATGAACTGCTTGACCATGCGGTCTTCCAGCGAATGAAAACTGATGACGGACAGGCGGGCGCCGGGCGCCAGCATCGCGTACGCAGCGGTCAATCCTGCTTCGAGATCTTCAAGCTCTTTATTGATGAAAATCCGGATAGCCTGAAAGGTGCGGGTGGCCGGATCCTTGCCCTTTTCCCGAGTCTTGACCGCGTCTGCCACGATTGCGGCAAGCTGTCGTGTGCTTGAAATTGGTTCGACTGCCCGGCGAGCAGCAACCGCCTTTGCAATCTGAAAAGCAAACCGTTCTTCCCCATAATCCCGTACCACCTTTTCCAATATTTGTTCGGGCACTGTCGCCAGCCACTCGGCTGCCGACACGCCGCGGGTCGTGTCCATCCGCATGTCCAGTGGACCGTCGTTACGGAAGCTGAAGCCGCGCGCGGCGTCGTCCACCTGCGGCGACGAAATGCCCAGGTCGAGCAAAATGCCGTCGACCTGCGTGATGCCTTTGGCGGCCAGCGATTCGCGCATGGTCGCAAAACTGTCGTGGACGATAGAGAAGCGGGCGTCGTCGATGGCGGCGGCGGTGGCGATCGCCTGCGTGTCCTTGTCGAAGCCGACCAGGCGGCCCTTATTGGACAGACGCGACAGGATCAGGCGGCTGTGGCCACCACGCCCGAAGGTACCGTCGATGTAGACGCCATCGGCGCGTGCGCCGGTAAGGGCCAAAGCATCGACTGCTTCGTCGAGCAGCACGGTGCGATGCTGGAATTCAGGCATCGTGGTCGGATTCGTCACGTTGCCTCAGAAAGAAAAATTGGAAAGAACATCCGGCATGCCGCCGGCGATGGCTTGCTGTTCGCTGGCGTCGAGGTGCGCGGCATCCCAGATTTCGAAATGGCTGCCCATCCCGAGCATCATCACTTCGCGTTCCAGGCCGACAGCGGCGCGCAGTTCTGGCGAAATGAGCACACGACCGGCGCTGTCGATCTCGACATCGCACGCGTTACCGAGGAAAATGCGTTGCCATGCGCGCGCGGCCATCGGCCAGGCGACGATTTTTTCGCGGTGGATTTCCCACACCGGGCGCGGAAAGCAGAGCAGGCAGCCGGACGGGTCGCGGGTGATCGTCAGGCGGCCGGCGCAATCATTTGCGAGGGCGTCACGGTGCTTGGCAGGGATCGACATCCTGCCTTTCGCATCGAGATTGATTGCTGACGCGCCTTGAAACACGGGTTTTTTACCTAGCCTGGAAAATATGGATTGCTTTGCTTGAAAGTGGAACGCTCAGATTTGTCCCACAATTCGACACTTTTTGACACTGTTTCCCACTTTAGATGAGTCCCTGTGTCGGGTCAAGCGAATTCATGCATGGCAAAAGCGAAATTTTCTAATGAAGTCAATGACTTAGCGCGCTTCCTTGAAGCTGCCTCAAGTGAAAAACCCCCGCAAAGTCAGGCACTTATCGGCGACATTGAAAGTGCAACCTCATCTATTCACCCCCAACCCGGGGTCAGGTCTGCCATTCCGACACGACCTCAGCTTTGCGATGGAATTTTATTGAAAATAAAGCAACATGGAAGGTCCAGGTGCGGCCGCATGGAAGAGCTCGTGTGCGATTTGGAAGGTCCAGGTGCTGCGGCATGGAAGAGCTCGTGTGCGATTGGCAGACCTGACCCCGGGTTGGCCCTGGTTGGCTTTAGCTGCCGAATTCCCGTGTCAGCGCGACGGCCCGGCGCCAGCGCGCCATCTTTTCGACGCGCTCATCGGCGCCCATGGCTGGGTCGAACTGGCGCTCGGCCTGCCACTGGGTGGCGATCTCGTCGCGGCCGGACCAGAAGCCGACCGCCAAGCCGGCCAGCAATGCCGCGCCCAGCGCTGTGGTTTCGATCACGCGCGGACGGATGACGGGCACGCCCAGCAGATCGGCCTGGCACTGCATCAGCAAGTCGTTGCTGGCCGCACCACCGTCGGCGCGCACTTCGGTCAGCGCGCAGGCGGCGTCCTGCTGCATTGCCGCCAGCAGTTCCGCGCTCTGATAGGCGATGGCGTCGAGCGCGGCGCGCGCAATGTGGGCGGCGGTGCTGCCGCGCGACATGCCTAGCAGCGCCGCGCGCGCATGCGCATCCCAGTAAGGCGCGCCCATGCCGACAAACGCCGGCACCAGCAGTACGCCGCCCGCGTCCGGCACCGAGGCGGCCAGCGCTTCGATGGCCGGCGCAGTAGGAATGATGCCGAGGCTGTCGCGCAGCCATTGCACCGTGGCGCCGCCCATGAATACGCTGCCTTCTAATAGATACGCCGTTTCGTCTCCCACCTGCCAGCCGGCCGTCGCCAGCAGGCGATGCCGGGAAACCGGCGGCGCGGCGCCTGCATGCATCAGCATGAAGCACCCGGTGCCGTAGGTATTTTTCACCATACCCGGCGACCAGCAGGCCTGGCCGAACGTTGCTGCCTGCTGGTCGCCGGCGATGGCGGCAAGCGGCAGCGGGCGACCGAACCAGCGCGCGTCGCTCATGCCAAACACGCCGGCGCTGGGTACAACTTCCGGCAGCAGCGCTTGCGGAATGTCGAACAGCGCCAGCAAATCGGCATCCCACGCCAGCGTGTGCAGGTTGAACAGCATCGTGCGCGATGCATTCGATGCGTCGGTGACGTGGCGGCCGCACAGTTTGAAAGCGAGCCAGCTGTCGACCGTGCCAAAGGCCAGTTCACCGCGCAGTGCCCGGGCGCGTGCACCAGGCACGTGATCGAGCAGCCAGGCCAGCTTGGTGGCGGAAAAATAGGCATCGAGTTCGAGGCCAGTGCGCGCAGCGATGAACGGTGCATGTCCGGCAGCGCGCAGAACGTCGCAGGCGTCAGCGGTGCGGCGGTCCTGCCAGACAATCGCCGGCGCGATGGGCGTGCCGCTGGCGCGGTCCCACAACACGGTGGTTTCGCGCTGGTTGGCGATGCCGATGCCGGCGATTTGCGCCGCATCGATGCCGGCGTCGACGATCACCTGGCGCGCGCAGGCCAGCTGCGTGGTCCACAAATCCTGCGCGTCATGTTCCACCCAGCCGGGCTGTGGAAAATGCTGGGCAAACTCCTGATGACGGCTCGCCACCGGCAGACCGGCCCGGTCGAACAGGATCGCACGCGAGCTGGTGGTGCCCTGGTCGAGCGCGAGAATGAATTGCGGCGATGGCATCAATGCTCTGCGCAAAGCGATTCAGGTCGGCGCACAGACCGCGGTGCTGCTGCCATCGTCCGGCATCGAGAACGTGAATGTCACCACACCATCGCGGGAAGTGACATCCATCGCACCGCCATGCGAGCGCGCGATTTCAGCGACGATGTACAGGCCCAGCCCAAGGCCTTCATGTGCACCTTGCGACGGCGCGCGCCAGAACGGTTTGAACAATTGGCCAGTCAAATCCGGCGCCAGGTTGGCGCCGTGATTGCGAACCGCGATACTGAAACGACCGCCCGTCGAACCAATTGTGACCACCACCGGAGCACTGCCGTCGCCGTGGACGATGGCATTTTTCAGCAGGTTCGACAACAGCTGCGACAGGCGCCCCACGTCGCACAGCAAGGCAATCCCCGGCTGCATGCGCAGTTCGATGTTTATCTCGCGGTGCACGTCGGCCAGTTCATCGACGACCTGGCCGAACGACGTTGCAAGCGTTTTCTCGTGGCGCATATTCAGCGCGATGCCGCCACCCATGCGCCCACGCGTGAAGTCGACCACGTCGTCGACCAGCGCGCTGATGCGGCCCACACTGCGTTGCATGCGCTGCAGCAGCGGCATCGCGGCGAGGTCGGGATGCTTCATGCGCAGCAGTGCAACGCCGTTCTGGAGCGCCCCGAGCGGCGTGCGCAGATCGTGCCCCAGCATGGCGATGAATTGCTCGCGCAGCTCCGCGGTCTCGCGTTCGGACAGCAAATCGCTGCGCGCTGCCGCGTGAACGCGCTCGACTTCCAGCTGTTTCGAGATGAGCTGCGCAAACAACTCCAGCGTCGATACGGTGGCCGGCGCCGACAGCGCAGCCGGTTGCGGATCGAGGCCGCACAGCGTCCCGAAATACGCGCCGTCAGGCCGGAAAATGGGAGTCGAGAAATAGCTCTGGAAGCCGTAGATACGGGGCGTGTGATGATCGGCGTAGCGCACGCTCTCGCGCACATGATCGATAACGATCGTGGCGGCGATAGCCCGCACTTCTTCGCACAGCGTAGTCGTGACGTCCAGCCCATCGCCCACTTTCAGGCCGAAATCGAGCTTGTCGAGTACGGCGCAAGTGGTCCAGGAATCGGCAGTCACATGCGCGATGGCGACGAAACCGAGGCCGGTCAACGCCGACACAGTTTCAAGAATCTGCCCCACCGCCCCAATCTCCTGAATCTCCCGCACATGACTGGGAAGATCGTGGGGAAACCGGGTGGACACGGTGCTGGGCATGATATTTTTTATATAGCGTTGCACGAACCGGGATGCCGGCAGCCTGTACAAGCTGCCGGCGAAATTCAGTGTGAAGCAAGCCGATAGGCCGGATTTTGTTACGGCAGTGTCTCGCAACACCGCTATGACAGCCATTCCTCTAGGCGCAAAATTACTCCTGCGCTCAAGCTCCCTACCCGCACGCTCCGCGAGCCGCCTCAACGCGTGCCTATTTGGGATTGCTCCAGGTGGAGGTTACCGCGTTTCACCGTAACTTAATACGCTCGTCTCTGTGGCCCTGTTCCTCGCCTTGTACGCCAGCTTGCGCCAGCGCTTTCGGCGGACGGCCGTTAACCGTCACCCTGCTCTATGGAGTCCGGACCTTCCTCCCGCCGACGCATTACGCGCCAGCCAGCGACTGTCTGGCCTGCTTCACCCTGTCATTGTAACCGCTATGGCTGGCCCCCCGCGAAAGTACGTTTTTTGTAATTGCATGTCGCCATTTCAAAAGCCCGCGGCAAGACGCTCGCATAGAATGGCCCGATCCCATCTTGATATAGCGAGGCCTGCGCCATGACCCACCCTTCCCGCACCGGCGGCCAGATTCTGGTCGATGCCCTCAAGGTTCATGGCGTCGACATCGCCTTCGGTGTGCCGGGCGAGAGTTACCTCGATGTTCTCGATGCGCTGCACGATTCGAGCATCCGCTTCATCGTCAATCGCCAGGAAGGCGGCGCCGCGTTCATGGCCGAGGCTTACGGAAAACTGACCGGCCAGCCGGGCATCTGTTTTGTCACGCGCGGGCCGGGCGCGACGAATGCGTCGATCGGTGTCCATACCGCGTTCCAGGATTCGACGCCGATGATCCTCTTCATCGGCCAGGTTGGCGGTGACTTCATCGACCGCGAAGCGTTCCAGGAAATCGATTACCGGCGCATGTTTGGCCAGATGGCCAAGTGGGTGGCGCAGGTCGACCGCGCCGACCGCATGCCGGAATATATCGCCCGCGCGTTTCAGGTGGCGACCAGCGGCCGGCCGGGTCCCGTGGTGCTGGCACTGCCCGAAGACATGCTGACGTCCGTCGCGCAAGTGGCCGACACGCGCCGCTACCAGGCCGTGCAGGCCTCCCCGGCAGCGGCGCAGATTGCCACATTGCGCACCATGCTGGCCGCAGCGAAAAAACCGATGGTCATCGTCGGCGGCGGCGCCTGGAACGCGCAGGCATGCGCCGACCTCGCCACATTCGCCGAAGCGAATGGCCTGCCGGTCGGCTGCGCATTCCGCTTCCAGGATTTGATGGACAACGCGCATCCGCACTATTGCGGCGATGTCGGCATCGGCATCAATCCAACGCTGGCTGCGCGCGTGCGCGACGCCGATCTGCTCATTGCGATCGGTCCGCGTCTGGGCGAAATGACCACCAGCGGCTACGCCTTGCTGGAGTCCCCCGTACCACGCCAGCGCCTGGTGCATATCCATGCCGATGCCGAAGAACTGGGCAGCGTTTATCAGGCCGAATTGATGATCAACAGCGGACCGGTGCAGGCGCTGGCGATGCTGGCCGCGATGGCGCCGGTCGATGCGTCGGCGTGGCGCGCATCGGTGGCGCAGGCGCGTGAAGAACTCGCCGCGTTCCAGCAATGTCCGCCGATTTTCCAGGATGGCGCAGCAAAACTCGACCTGTGGCAGCTGGTCCAGGAACTGATGGCGCAGGCGCCGCATGACACCATCATTACGAACGGCGCCGGTAACTACGCTACCTGGGCCCATCGGTTTTACCGCTATGGTCCGATGCGCACGCAACTCGCCCCCACCAGCGGCGCGATGGGTTATGGTGTGCCGGCAGGCGTGGCGGCAAAAATTGCCGACCCCGCGCGCACGGTGGTCACGTTTGCCGGCGATGGCGAATTCATGATGACCGGGCAGGAACTGGCCACCGCCGTCCAGTACGGGGCCGGTGTCATCATCATCGTCTTCAATAACAGCATGTTCGGCACCATCCGCATGCACCAGGAGCGCACCTATCCGGGCCGGGTGTCGGGCACGGCGCTGCACAACCCGGATTTTGCGGCGCTGGCGCAGGCGTACGGCGCGCACGGTGAAATGGTTGAATGCACCGCCGAATTCGGACCGGCCCTTGCGCGCGCGCTTGCCCACACGCGCACCGAAAACCTGCCGGCCGTGATCGAACTGCGCTACGACGGCAACCTGATCACGCCAAATGCCACGCTTGCCGCGCTGCGTGCGAGCGCGCAAAAAGCCGGCTGACGGGCCCACCGCAGCGGCGTGCTGACAATAGCAGGCGCACGCCGCAGTCATCTTTAACTTAGAATGGCTCGCTTTTAATTACCATAAGTAGCGAACCCATGGCTTCACCGGCGCAAAAACCAGCATTTCACACCATCAGCGATGTCGAACGGGATATCGGCGTAGCCAAAGAAACGCTGCGCGTGTGGAAGCGCCGCTACGGCTTTCCACAGCCGCACCGCGACGCCAATGACGAGCGCACGTATCCACGCGACCAGGTCGAGCGGCTGGCGCGCATCAAGCGGCTGATCGATCACGGCCATCGTCCCGGCAAGCTGATGGCGCTGTCGGATGCCGAACTGGCCGGGCTGGGCGCGAAAGTAATGGTGCTGGCGCCGGCTGCGCTGGCCGAACCGGAACTGGCCAGCTGCATGACGCTGCTGCGCCGCCATCATGTCAGTGCCCTGTGCGCGCATCTGGGCCAGGCACTGCTGCGGCGCGGGCTGCGCGACTTCGTCATCGGCCTGCTGGCGCCCCTCAGCGCTGCGGTGCGCCATGGCTGGGCCGACGGCACGATCGCCACGTTTGAAAAAAGGATGTTCGCAGAGACGATCCAGCACGTGCTGCGTCCGGCCATTCTGGTGGCATCCATGCACGGCGACGATGTGCGCCGACCGCGCGTGCTGCTGACCACCGTGCCGCAGGAAAAAAGCAGCGTCGGCCTGTTGATGACGGAGGCATTGCTGGCAATCGAGGGTGCGCTGTGCATGTCGCTGGGACCGCAAAACCCGCTGGCCGACATTGTCAGCGCCGCGCAGGCGTTAAAAATCGATATTGTGTCGCTGTCGTTTTCCAGCCGCGTCGCCACGCGCGTGATTGCCGACAGCGTGGCCGAACTGCGCAGCCGCTTGCCGCAGGTGCAGGTGTGGGCCGGTGGCAGCGGCGCCAATCTGGCGCGGCGCCTGATCGGCGACCAGCACGTGGTGACGCTGGAAGACATCGGCACGGCCGTCGCACGCTGGCAGGCAGCGGCCATTGCGCCGTAGCACGGGGCAAGCGCGCGGGCCGCTCTGGTAAAATACGCGCGACTATTTTCCGCATGCCCGGCGCCGCCCGGCATGACCACGCAGCACCCGCCTTGAACCTATTCCATGTTTAGTTTTTTCAAAAAGAAGCTGTTCGGCTCGTCTACTCCCGATCCGGTCGAACCCGTCATCCCCGCGGAGACGGAGATCCATAGCCCGCCCGATCTCACTGCACTGGTCATTCCGCCATCGGAACCCGTCATCGCACCCGTCGCTCCGGAGCCGGTAACGCCGCCCCCGGCACCCGTACTCGTGCCGCCGCCCGCACCCGCTCCCGTATTCGTGCCACCGCCTGCACCGGTGCCTGTATTCGTGCCGCCCCCTGCACCCGTGCCTGTATTCGTGCCACCACCCGCACCCGCACCAATCATTGCGCCACCACCGCCACCACCGCCAACAAAATCCTGGACTTCGTGGTTCGCCCCCGCTGCAGCCGTTGCGGAGACGATCGAAGAAGCCGACGTCGAAATCATCCCCGAGACCGCCGAGCGGCCGGTCTCCGACGCCGACAAGAAGCAATCGTGGATGGCGCGCCTGAAGTCGGGCCTGTCGAAAACGTCCAGCAGCCTGTCGCTGCTGTTCGTCGGCGCGAAGATCGACGAAGATTTGTACGACGAACTCGAAGCGGCCCTGCTGATGGCCGATGCCGGCATGCCGGCCACCGAGTTTTTGCTCAGTAACCTGCGCCGCAAGGTCAAGGAAGACAAGCTGCTCGACGCCGCTGCCGTCAAGGGCGCGCTGAAAGTGCTGCTGCGCGATATGCTGAAACCGCTGGAAAAGCCGCTTGAACTGGGCCGCCACGAACCGATGGTGATGATGATCGCCGGCGTGAACGGCGCCGGCAAGACCACTACCATCGGCAAGCTCGCCAAGCACATGCAGCGCTACGAGCAATCGGTGCTGCTGGCCGCCGGCGACACCTTCCGCGCCGCCGCCCGCGAACAGTTGATGGTCTGGGGCCAGCGCAATAACGTCAGCGTCATTTCGCAGGAATCGGGCGACCCGGCTGCCGTGGCATTCGATGCGGTGCAGGCAGGCAAGGCGCGCGGCATGGATGTCGTCATGATCGACACCGCCGGCCGCCTGCCCACCCAGTTGCACCTGATGGACGAGCTGAAAAAAATCAAGCGCGTGCTCGCCAAGGGCATGGACGGCGCACCGCACGAAATTCTGCTGGTCATCGACGGCAACACCGGCCAGAACGCGCTGGCGCAAGTGAAAGCCTTCGACGACGCACTGCAACTGACCGGCCTTGTCATCACCAAGCTCGATGGCACTGCAAAAGGCGGCGTGCTGGCAGCGATTGCCCGTACGCGCCCCATCCCCGTGTATTTCATTGGCGTCGGCGAAAAAGTCGACGACCTGCAACCATTCAGCGCCGACGAATTCGTCGAAGCCCTGCTCGGATAATCCATGATCGAATTCCAGGGCGTTTCCAAAACCTACTCGCGCGACGCGTTTGCACTGCAAAACGTCACGCTCCATGTCAACAAGGGCGAGCTGGTCTATCTGGCCGGCCCGTCCGGCGCCGGTAAATCGACGCTGCTGAAAATGATTGCCGCCATCGAGCGGCCGAGCACCGGCCGCGTGATCGTCAGCGGGCACGATATCGGCAAACTGAAACGCTCGAGTGTGCCATTCTTGCGGCGCAACCTGGGCCTGATTTTCCAGCAGCAGCGTTTATTGAACGACCGCAGCATCCTGGCCAACACCATGTTGCCGCTGCTCGTCAGCGGCGCCTCGAACGGGCAAGCCGAGCAGCGCGCCCGCGCCGCACTCGACAAGGTCGGCCTGCTCGATCGGGCCAAAGCCTTTCCGCTGGAGCTGTCCGGCGGCGAACAACAGCGCGTGGCGATTGCCCGCGCCATCGTCAATCGCCCACAAATCATCCTGGCCGATGAACCCACCGCCAATCTCGACCGCGCTGCCGCCGACAAGGTGCTCGACGCGCTGCACGCCTTCCACTCGGTCGGTGTGACCTGCATGATTTCCACGCACGACGACGTGGTGCTGGCCAGTGCTGCACGCGTCATCCGTTTGGAAGCTGGCCACCTTGTGGAGGGCGGCGTATGAACGCGTGGTTCCGTCAACATCGCTTCGCGTTCGGGCGCGCGCTGGCACAGGTACGCAAGGCGCCCGGCAGCTTTGCTTTCAACGTTCTGGTGGTTGCCATTGCCTTGGCACTTCCCTTCACGGGCCTGACGCTGCTGGAAAATGTCCGGCCAATGTCCGAACAGTTGTCGGTCGATCCGGAAATCAGCCTGTTTGCCAAAACCACCGCCACGCGCGAAGAAACGCAGGCACTGGCGCCGCAGCTGCGCGCAATTTTAGGTACGCAGAAGGCAAAAATCGACTTCATGCCGCGCGAGCAGGCGCTTGAGACGATGAAGGGAAAAGGCGGTCTGGCCGACGTGCTCGACACGCTGGGCGACAATCCGCTGCCCGACAGTTATGTGATGAAGCTCGACGGTTTTTCCAGCACCACGGTGGCTGGCGGGATCGACGGCATCGCCGAACGGATGCGCGCCCTGCCCGGCGTCGACACGGTGCAGGTGGATTCGGCCTGGGTGAAGCGCCTGGCTGCGCTGCTCAATATCCTGCGCCTGGCGCTGCTGTTGCTGGCGGTGACGCTCGGGACAGTCGTGATTGCCGTAGTGTTCAATACGGTGCGTCTGCAAGTGCTGACGCAGCGCGATGAAATTGCCGTTTCTAAATTGATTGGCGCGACCGACAATTTTATCCACCGCCCCTTCTATTACAGTGGCGCGCTGCTGGGCCTGTGTTCTGGCGCTGTCGCGCTGGGCGCCGTCACGCTGGCCCTGCGCCCGCTGAATGCGTCGATTGCCGAATTTGCCCGCCTGTATGGATCGGCCTTTCAGCTGTTGCCCATTACCCCGGTCGGCATGGCCTTGCTGCTGGCACTGAGCGCAGCGCTGGGCCTGGTAGGGGCCGTGTTGTCGGTCAAGCGTCACCTGGCACGCCTGAGCTGATCCGTCAGTTTTACCGTCAACCGCGCACGTTAAGCGAAACCTAACTCGTCGCTGGTACCATCTTTTCTGCAGTTCGATGCCGCCGTTACGTGCGTCATTCAACGGAATTACGATACCAGTGGCGCTATCCTGTCTGCACTCCCGAACACGTTTTGTCCATGAACGCGCACGCGTTTTACGCTCCCGGACCCATACAAATTCGCTATCGCTGCCATTGGCGTGCGCGATTGGCACTCTCTGCAGCCGAGTGCTAAACTACGTTTCAATGTCCGGTGTCGAACATACCCGGACCCTGCAATACCGAATTCAACGAGGAAAATCAATGACGATGGCAACCCCAGATATGGCTTTGGTCCCGACCGGCAATCGTGGGCTAGAACTCGGATTTACCGGCAATCTCGGCAATATCGATGCGTACATCTCCGCCGTGAACCGCCTGCCGATGCTGACGCATGAAGAAGAAATGTCGCTGGCACGACGCCTGCAACAAAATAACGATCTGGATGCGGCGCAAAAAATGGTGCTGTCGCACTTGCGTCTGGTCGTGTCGATTGCACGTGGCTATCTCGGCTACGGGCTGCCGCACGCCGATCTGATCCAGGAAGGCAATATCGGCTTGATGAAAGCCGTGAAACGTTTCGACCCGAACCAGGGTGTGCGGCTGGTGTCGTACGCCATGCACTGGATCAAGGCCGAAATGCATGAGTACATCCTGAAAAACTGGCGCCTGGTAAAAGTCGCCACCACCAAGGCGCAGCGCAAGTTGTTCTTCAATCTGCGCAGCAACAAGGTTGGCCTGGATGCCATGACGCCGACGCAAATCGACGCGCTGGCCAAATTGCTCGACGTGAAGCGCGAAGAAGTCATCGAGATGGAAACCCGCCTGTCCGGTCGCGATATCGCCCTGGAAGCGCCAACCGACGATGAAGACGACAAGTTTTCGCCAATCGCCTATTTGTCGTCCGATCTGTCGGAGCCGACCAAAGTGCTGGAAGCGGAGCAAGTCACGCGCCTGCAATCGGAAGGCCTGGAAACTGCGCTGGGCAAACTGGACCCGCGTTCGCGCCGTATCGTCGAATCGCGCTGGTTGGCCAACGACGATGGTTCGGGCGCCACGCTGCACACGCTGGCGGAAGAATTTGGCGTGTCGGCCGAGCGGATTCGCCAGATCGAAGTGGCGGCCTTGAAAAAAATGAAAACAGCGCTGGCGGCGTTTGTATAAACCCGCTCTGCACTGAACAACCAACCCGGCAGCGTTCGCGCTGCCGGGTTTTTTTACGCCCGACGGAATAGCCGATGCGCCGGCCGCGGCGGTCGATCAATCCACTGGCGCGGCCAGCGCGGCCCGCGCCGCAATCACCGAGCCGGCGACCAGCATTGTCAAGGGCGCGTGGCGACAGGCCCGGTCCGCCGGCGCGGCCAGCGCCAGCGCGAGGCGCGTGAGACCCATCGTCAGGGCCATGCCTTTCATGGCGTGCAGCGTGGCGGCGGCAGCGCGCGCGTCACCCTGCGTCTGCTCCGTTTCCAGTCGTGCCAGCAGGTTGCCGCTTTCGCCTTCGAATTTGTCGAGCATTTGCGCATACACCGACGGATCGTCAAAAAAACGGGGCAGCGCGTCCGCCAGATCGACCAGCGCTGCGGCGTTCCTGTCGATGAGTCCGCGCAAACGCGCCACCACTTCGCCGATATTGAACGGCTTGCCGATATGGCTGTCCATGCCGGCCGCCAGACAGGCGTCGCGGTCGGCGTTCGAGGCGTTCGCGGTCATGGCCATGATGGGCAATTGCGTCAGGCCGGCAACCGCGCGGATCCGCCGTGTTGCCTCGAGACCATCGACATCCGGCATCTGCACATCCATGATGATGGCGTCGTAGCTGCGCGCCGGGTCGAGCGCCATGTCGACGCCCTTCTGCCCGCCTTCCGCCATATCGACCTGCGCGCCCTCGGCGGCGAGCAGCTCGAAAGCCACCTGCCGGTTCAGCGCGTTGTCCTCCACAACCAGCAGGCGCACCCCGTCCAGACGGCATTCCCGCTGCGGGGGCGCCGTCTGGACCGCTGGCAGTGCGACGTCATCCGGCACCGTTCCCAGGTTGATATCGAACCAGAACCGGCTGCCGCGGCCCACTTCGCTGCTCACCTGCAGCTTGCCACCCATCAGCGCGACGATGCGGGCGCTGATCGCCAGTCCCAGGCCAGTACCGCCGAAGCGGCGCGCGGTGGAGGCTTCGGCCTGCGTAAAACCGTCGAAAATCATGCCAAGCTGGCTGGCGGGAATGCCGATGCCGGTGTCGGTCACGGCAAAGCGCAGGTTCAGGCTGTCCGGGCCCTCGGCCAGCATGATCAGTTCCACGACAACGGTGCCGGTCTGGGTAAATTTGAGCGCGTTTCCCGCCAGATTGACGAGTACCTGGTGGATGCGCTGGCGATCGCCGTGCAGGTGCGCGGGAATGGCCGGTGCGGTCTCGAACCGGAGCGCAACCTGCTGGTTGACGCTGCCGCCACAGATCACCGTCGCCACATCGCGCAGCATCGCCTCGACGGCGAACACGTGGTGGTCGATCTCGAGCTTGCCGGCGTCGATCTTGGAGAAGTCGAGCACGTCGTTCAGCAGCGCCAGCAGCGTGCCGCCGGCGCTCCTGGCCTTGTCGACATAATCGCGCTGGCGCACCGATAGTTCGGTGCGCAGCATCAGCTCCAGCATGCCCAGCATGGCATTCATCGGCGTCCGGATTTCGTGGCTCATATTGGCCACGAACTGGCTCTTGGCAATGCTGGCCTGTTCGGCGCGCTGGATCGATTCGCGCACAATGGCATCGTCGCGCTTGCGCTGGCTGATATCGACGCCGACCCCGAGATAGCCCAGCACGGCGCCGCTGTCGTCGCGCATCGGCGTGACCGTGAGCTGGACCGGGAAGCGGCTGCCGTCCTTGCGCACATAGGTCCATTCGCGCGCGTCCAGACCGTCGCGCCCGGCTGGCAGGATGAGGGTGCGCACGCCCTCGACCGGCTCGCCCAGCGGGCGGCTCAATTCGGCGGCACGGGCGGCCAGTTCGGCGTTGTCGTGCAGGGACGCCGGCGTGCGGCCAACCATCTCGGCAGCGGTGTAGCCCAGCATGCGCTCCGCGCCGGCATTGAACACATTGATCACGCCCTGCGGGTCGGTGGCGATCATCGACATCTCGGACGCCGCCCGCAACACATTGCCCAGCAGCGCGCTGACGTGGCGCAACGCCATGTCGGTGGCATGGCGCGCCGTCACATCGGTGTGCAGGGCCACATACCGTTCGATGATGCCTTGTTCGCTGAAGTACGGCGCGACGACGGTATCGAACCATTTCTCCTTCCCGTCCGCAGCCAGACTGCACAGGGTGCCGATCCAGGTGCGTCCGGACGTGACGGTCTGGCGCATGTCGGTCCAGGACGCGCGGCCGTACGGGCTGCTGCTGAGCACGTTGTGATGCACCCCCACCAGCGCATCGCGCCGGTAGCCGTATGCCGCACAAAAATTGTCATTGACCTCGAGGATGAAGCCTCCGGCGTCCGTCACCGAATACAGCAGCTGCTCGTTGATGGTATGTACCAGCACATCGTTTTCGCGCAGCGCGGAGGCCAGGGCCTGGCGGCTTTCGACCAGCGCGCTGACATCGTGCACCAGTACGTAAAACCCGTGCAAGCGCCCGGCGCTGATATCGGGCAAATACGTGATCAGCAAATTACGCGCAATGCCGTCACGTCCGGTGACAATCCGTTCGAATACCGTGCGTTCGCCCCGCAGCGCGGCATCGATATATTTTTTATTGCGCCGGTACAGCTCGGCGCCAAGCACGTTTTGCATGGTCTGGCCAGCCAGTGCTTCCGGCGTGAGGCCGAACCAGTCGCAGTAGGCGCGGTTGGCAAACCGATTACGCTGCTGATCGTCGAAATAGCCGATCATCGACGACACCGCGTCGAGGATGGCGCGCAAGTCGCGCCGGGCCGATTCAAGCTCGGTAGTCCGGTCAGTCACCAGCTGTTCCTGGGTAGCATACAACTGGCGCAGCCGTACACCCTGGGCAGCAAGCGCCGCACCGAGCAACGCGCACAGCAGCGTCATGGCGCCGCCCACCAGCCATGCATGCATAGGCACGGGCAGGTGCAGCTCGTCGACAAACGCTGCCGAGGGCTGAAACGTTGCGACCCATTCGCGCCCCAGTAATTGCCGCGTTGCGTGCACGCTGGCAAACCCCGGCGCACCTGTGCCGGCAGTATAGAAGCGCACGGACGCGCTCCCCGGCCCGCTGTCGGCCAGCGCAAACGCCCCCTGCGGCAAAGACACCGGCAAAATGGCCAGCACTTCATCGATGACCAGCGGTGCAAATGCCCAGCCGATAACGGTACGTGGCGGCGCAGCGGTGGGTTTGTCAAACACGGGAAGCAGCAGCAGGAAAGATTGCCGGCGCTGGCTGCTATCGCGCAATAACGAAAGCGGCGCCGTCAGCGTCGCCTTGCCGGTGGCACTGGCGGCAGCGACACCGGCGCGCCGGACTGGGTCGGACGCCACGTCCAGCCCGAGCACGAAACGATTAGGCGCAAGCGGCTCGAGCAGTTCGATGATGGCGCGCTCGCCGGTATGCGGCTGGAACTGCTGCAATGAAAAATTTGGCAAGCCTGACGCGCGCTGGGCGGCAACGTAAGCGGCAGTATCACGCGGGTCCACGCGGCGGATGAAGCCGAATCCGCGTGCCCCGGGGAATTCGATCAGATAATCGCGTGACTGGCTGTAGCGCAGGAATGCCGCGCGGTCGATGCCGCCGGTACCGGTGAGTGCAACCGCGGCGCGTATGCCTACCAGTGCATATTGATAGCGCGTGAGTACGGTGTCGATCTGCAATAACGCATCGTAGACCGCGTGCTGTGCGTTGTGCTGCACCGCAAGCGCGTTGCTGCGTTCTATCTCTGCTACAAAACGCGCCGTCACAGCGCCGCCCACCAGCAAAGTTGCCAGTAAAAACTGCAGCGGGCGCCGATGGCGGGAAAAATACGTTAAAAGCATGGAATATAAGCAAATTCAGTAATTCAAGGAAACAACCTGATCTGTTATATCAGTAAATATGATCCAGTGAAATATCTACCGAGCATAGTTTACATTCGCAACATGTTGGTGAAAAAGCACAAGTTGATGGAATGGGTCCGGGCGCGCTGGTATGATAAAGCGATCGATTCCTCCGGAGGTGCGCGATGCCGATTCCCTTTATGTCCGTGCTGGTCGTCATGGCTGCACAGGCCGTCGTCGCCGCGGGCAGCAGTGCGGCCCCAGCTTCCGGCACTACGCTGTCGATGATGGAACACCAGAGCGTCACCGTCGCGCCCGGCGCAGTGCTGACCTACGACAGCGTCAACGATAGCCGTTGCCCGCCGGACGTCCAGTGCGTGGTGGCCGGCAAGGTGGTGTACAGCTTCACATTGACACTGGGTGCGACCCGCGAACAGTTCACCTTGTCGCCGGCCGCACCGGTCTTTACGCCGGCGGCATTGCAGGGCAAACAGGTTGCGCTGGCCGATGCCATACCACCGCGGCTGGCCACCGCAGTGAACATCAGAATTATCACGCCATGAATCGCACGGTTACTGTAACGCTGACGCTGGCGATCGTGTTGGCGGCGCCTGGCGTGCTGGCCAAAACTCCGGTGGCCACCGGCAGCGGGGGCGCGGTGGCCACCATCAGCGAGCATGCCTCGCAATCGGCGATGGCGATCTTGCATCGCGGCGGTAACGCTATCGATGCCGCCGTTGCGGCAGCGGCCACGCTGGGGGTAACCGACCCGTTCAGTTGCGGCATCGGCGGTGGTGGCTTCATGGTGATTTACCTCGCCCGCGACCAGCGCGTGATCACGATCGACCACCGCGAAATGGCGCCCGGATCGTTTACGCCGGCTGTGTTTCAGGAACATGGCAAGCCGATCGATTTTGAAACGGCAGTGGCCAGCGGCGCGGCGGTCGGCGTGCCCGGCACCGTGCGCGGCTGGCATGAAGCGCTCGACCGCTACGGCACGATGTCATTCAAACAGGTGCTCGCGCCTGCCATCGGCGTGGCGGAAAATGGTTTCAAGGTCAGTGAGACATTTAATCGCCTGGTTGCAGAAAATGTACCAAAATTTCAGCTGTTTGCCAGCACCAGCGCGCTGTATCTATGGGACGGCAAGGCAATCCCGGTCGGCGCCACGTTGCGTAATCCCGACCTGGCCCGCGCCTATCGGGCACTGGCAAGCACTGGTCAGCGCGCGTTTTACAGCGGCCCGATGGCGCGCGCGCTGGTCGATGCCGTGAATCGCCCGCCACTCGCACCTGGCGCGGCGGTGCGCGCTGGCCAGATGACGCTGGCCGACCTGGCCAATTACGAAGCACGCATCCGCCAGCCAGTCCATTCCACCTACCGCGGCTACGATATCTACGGTATGGCCGAACCGTCGAGCGGCGGCGTGGCGGTGGCCGAGGCACTGAACATCCTCGAAGGCTACGATCTGAAAGCGCTGCCGCGCGCCGATGTCGAGCACCTGTACCTGGAAGCGAGCCGGCTGGCGTTTGCCGACCGCAATGCCTACCTGGCCGATCCGGAATTCGTCGATGCGCCGGTGGCCGGCCTGCTGTCGAAGCCTTTCGCAGCCCAGCGCCGCGCGCTGATCGATGCGCGCCATGCAGTCGGCAATGTCGCGGCCGGCGACCCATACGTATTCCAGGACGACCAGAGCGTGCCGCTGCGCCCGGCGCCCCGCAGCCTCCCGCGCGAGGGCGCGCATACCACTCACTTCACGGTGGCCGACAAGGACGGCAATATCGTCTCCTACACGTTCACCATCGAATCGTGGGGCGGCAGCGGCATCGTGGTGCCGGGTTATGGCTTTTTGCTGAATAACGAGATGACCGATTTCGATTTCACGGGCCCGCGCCCGAACGTGCCGGAGGCAGGCAAGCGCCCGCGCAGCAGCATGGCGCCGACCATCGCGCTGAAAAATGGCAAGCCGGCGTTCACCATTGGGAGCCCGGGCGGTGCCACCATCATCACTACCGTGCTGCAAACCATTGTCAATTATGTCGACCTCGGCATGCCGATGAACGCCGCCATCGATGCGCCTCGGATGTCGGAACGCAATGGCGACGCGACGTCGATCGAGCCGGGGTTTGCAGCAACGGCGCAGGCACAAGCTTTGGCCCGGTTTGGCCACAAATGGGAAGCAGCACCCGAAGAAATTGGCGCGGCCAACGCGCTGGTGTTCAATGCCGATGGCACGGTGACGGCGGTCAGCGAAAGCCAGCGCCATGGCGGCGGTGCGGCGCTGGTGCAACAGCGCGGCCATTAAAAAAACGCAGCACCCGAGGGGAGCTGCGCAAAAGGGAGAAACTGTTGGTTTTACAGGTGCGGCGTAATCAGCGGCATCAGATCTTCGAACGTGCGGCCGCTGCCGTTTTCACCGATCGCGTGCATTTTCCATTCGCCGCTGTGGCGATACAGCTTGGCCATGATTTGCGCCGTGTGTGCGCCCTGCACCGACAATTCGTAGCGCGCCACTTCCTGCTGGTTCGCGCCATTGACAATCCTGCAATAAGCATTCTCGACTTGCGAAAAATTCTGGCCCGTAAAACTGTTCACGGTGAATACCAGTGACTTTACGCTTGCCGGTACGGCGGACAGATCGACATTGATCTGCTCGTCGTCGCCATCGCCCGCGCCGGTGCGGTTGTCGCCGGTGTGGACGATGCTGCCGTCTTTGCTTTTCAGCTGGCGGAACCAGACGGTATCGACCAGTTTGCCGGCTTCATCGAACATGACGACCGACGCATCCAGGTCGACGCTTTCGCTTTTGCCGCCAAAGCCGAACAAGCCTTTCTTTTTGATGGCATCCCAGCCGAGGCCCATCGTGATGCTGCGTAACGCACCACCGGCTTCTTTATCCAGCGAGATTTTCTGGCCTTTTTGCAGACTGACTGACATAACGGTGCTCCTTTATTCGATTTAGCTCCCCGCCTTCTGCGTCCAGGATTTGAACGCAGCGCGGTTGCGCGAACAGACATATACTTTGCCGCGGCCCGAGAAGCGCAAGACCACGCCCTCGCCGCTGGTCTGGCTATTGATGATGTTGCCTAGGAAGCCGCCACTTTGACCGGTGGTAATCGAGATCTCGTACTTCAGCGTGCTGTCCCAGCACACCACGTGCGAGTTATCGATGATGATGTCCTTGCCCGGCTCGACATCGAGCACATTCATGGACCCGAAACCCGATACCGCCACCTGCCCGCTGCCCGATGTTTCGGTGACAAAAAAGCCGCCACTCTGGGCAAACAGCGCATTGCCGATGCTTTGCGTGCGCACCTTCAGTTCCACGCCGGACGACGCTGCCACAAACGCGCCATCGCTGATGATGTAGTTGTTCTTGCCCACATCGACGATTTGCATGGCGCCCGGCAGTGTCGGCGATAGCAGGCAATCGCCATCGCCGCGGGCCGCTTCGATGTGCTGCTGGAAGAACGACTCGCCGTTGGCAAAAGTGCGCATCAGCGCACTGCCGAGGCCACCCTTCATCTTGCCCTTCAAATCGAGCGTGGCCTCCATCATCACCATCGCATCGGATTCGCAGTAGATCGTTTCACCCCTGCGCAAAGACACATGCAAAAAGGGATCGACATCACCAGTCACAGTAAATACAGGCATCGCGACATTCCTTTCAACGGCGGCTTCCGCAATGGAAGGCCGCCACAATTGTTGACTTAGCGGGACCTCGAAAAACCGTCGCGAGCGGCAGCAATGGTGGCCGAGAAGCGGAGCTGTACTGGAGTACAGCGAGCATCGCAGGCCGCCAGTGCAACGCGCAGCAGGTTATTCGAGTGTCCCTTACACAGCCACACCAAAACTCTTGGCAAGTGGCCCCAGGCCGCCCTGGAAACCCTGGCCAATGGCGCGGAATTTCCAGTCGGTGCCGTTACGATACACCTCGCCGAACACCATTGCCGCTTCCGTGGAGCCGTCTTCCGACAGGTCGTAACGGGCGATCTCGGTGCCGCCGTCGCTGTTGATGCAACGGATGAACGCCTTGCTGACCATGCCGAAATTCTGCTTGCGCGCTTCGGCATCGTGAATCGTCACGCCGACGACGATCTTGTCGATATCGGCCGGCACGCTGGCCAGGTCGATGGTAACGGTTTCGTCGTCGCCGTCGCCGGCGCCGGTCAGGTTGTCGCCCGAGTGGACGATCGAGCCATCGGCCGACTTCAGGTTGTTGTAGAAAACGAAGTCGGCGTCGGAACGCACTTTACCGGTGCTATTGAGCAGGAAAACCGCGCCGTCCAGGTCAAAGCCGGCGCCATCCGTGGCGCGGGTATCCCAGCCAAGGCCGATGGTCATTTTGGTCAGGCCAGGTGCTTCTTTCGAGAGGTTGACGTTGCCGCCTTTTTGCAGACTGATAGCCATAATGTGTGACTCCTGATTAGTAGTTGAAAACATCTGAACACCAAGGTGTGACACACGCGGCAGGCTGGTGCTCTTGGGCCTGCCGCGAATCTTGCAACTTCTTGAATACTACTTTTTACGCTTCTTTAATGACTGCTGCGCTACCGTTCGGTGCCAAAGCAGCCTGTTCTTTCCTGTGCTTCAGCGACGACCAGAGTGCAGCGAAGATGAATGCCACGCCAATCAGGCCGGTGAACAATTCAGGCACATGGAATTTCATGCTTGCCAACATGATCACTGCCAGGATACCGATTGCATAATGAGCGCCGTGCTCCAGGAAAATGTATTCGTCCAGCGTGCCTTTGCGCACCAGGTACACCGTCATCGAACGGACAAACATGGCGCCGATGGCCAGGCCCAGCATGATGATGACCACATCGTTGGTGATGGCAAACGCACCGATCACACCATCGAAGCTGAACGACGCGTCGAGTACTTCGAGGTACAGGAAGGCGCCGATACCGCCTTTTTTCACCATGTCACCGACATTGCTGCCGGACTCTTCTTCCTTTTCGAGGAAGCTGCTGATGGCGTCGACACCGACGTAAATCAGGATGCCCCACAAGCCGGCGATCAGCACGATCATCTTTTGCGCTTCTGTCACCAGTTGCAAACTGGCCATCAGGGTACCGAGGGCGATCATCACCGAGATCGACGACACCTTGCCGAGCGCGCCGAGCTTCTTCTCGAAGTTGCCGAGCCAGTGCAGTTCTTTTTCATCGTCCAGCAAGAAGTTCAGGAACACCAGCAGCAGGAACATGCCACCGAATGCCGCTACTTCCGCGTGGTGCGCCGTCAGGTGCGCCGAATACTGTTTCGGATCGTTCAGTGCCAGGTTCCACACGTCCATCAGGCCCAGATCGGCTGCGGCAGCAACGATGACCAGCGGGAACAGCAAACGCATACCGAACACGGCGATGATGATGCCGACGCCGAGAAACAGTTTTTGCCAGAATGGATCCCAGGTTTTCAACACAGAGGCGTTGACGACGGCGTTATCGAACGACAGCGATACTTCCATGATGCCAAGGATGGCTGCCACGCCGAGCGCTGTGACCATGCCCGCCACGCCGCCGTGGGAATAACCCCAGTAGCCCGCAGCGGCCATGCACAGCGCCGTGACAATGAAGGAAACGCGGAAATGCTTCATGATTTGTTTTCCCTTAAAAATATTGTTGAACTGATTTGATGGAAAGCAGTGTAGATGCTGGTCGCCACATCAAAAAGCGAAGATAATCAGACGAATACTTCTGAAAAACCGAACCTCTGACTTTTCCATGAAAACTACCGGCCTGAATTTTCGTCATCTTTACTACTTCTGGGTGGTGGCCAAAGAAGGTGGCGTGACACGTGCAGCCGAGCGCCTGGGGCTGGCCGTGCAGACGGTCGGCACCCAGTTGCAGCTGCTGGAACAAGCGATCGGCAAGACACTGTTCAACCAGCAAGGCCGGCGCATGGTGCTGACCGAAGCCGGCCGCGTGGCGCTGTCATACGCCGACCAGATTTTTTTGTTGGGTCAGCAACTGGAAGAAGCGCTGGACGAAGGCGACAGTGGCCGCATCCGCCTGGCAGTGGGCATTTCCGATTCGCTGCCGAAGCTCACGGCGTACCGGCTGCTGGAATCGGCGCTGGGCCTGAAGACGCCGGTGCGGCTGGTCTGCCACGAAAACGAATTCGATGCGCTGCTGGCGGATTTAGCGTTGCACAAGCTCGACATCGTGCTGACCGATCGGAATGTGCGCACCACCTTGCGCGTGTTCAGTCACCTGCTGTTCGACAGCGAGACCATGGTCGTCGGCACGGCTGTGCTGGCGGCGCGGTATGGCGGCGGCTTCCCGGACAACCTGAACGGCGCGCCGTTTCTACTGCCGACACGCAATAATGCGCTGCGTGGACGTATCGATGAATGGTTCGAGCAGCACCGCGTGCGGCCCGATGTGGTGGGCGAATTCGAAGACAACGCTTTGCTGAATACATTCGGGCGGCGCGGCCTCGGCCTGTTTTTTGCGCCATCCGCGCTGGCCGAGGAGTTGTCCGAGCAGTTTGGCGCCGTGCTGGTAGGGCCGGTGCCGCAGGTGCGCGAACAGGTCTATGCCATTTCGAACGAGCGCAAAATCAAGCATCCGGCAGTGGAAGCCATCCTGGCCGCAGTCAATCCGGGGACACTCGGCCTGGGGTCAACGGTACAATAGGTTTGATCTTTAAATAAGTGCACTCAATGAATAATGTATTGCTTGTCGTTCTCGCGCTGTTCCTGGTGGCGCTGAACGGCTTCTTCGTGGCGGCGGAATTCGGCATCGTCACGCTCCGCAAAACCCGCATCCGCGCGATCGCGAAAACGTCCGGCCTGCGGGGAAAAATTTTGGCCAAGGTCCACGGCCAGCTCGACGCCTACCTGTCCGCCTGCCAGCTGGGTATCACGCTGGCGTCGCTCGGCCTCGGCTGGGTTGGTGAACCGGCCTTTGCAGCACTGCTCGAACCCCTGTTCAGCCTGGTCGGTGTGACGTCGGAAAAAATCATCCACGGCGTGTCGTTCGTCTTTGCATTCGGTGTCATTTCATTCCTGCACATCGTGGTCGGCGAACTGGCTCCGAAATCGCTGGCAATCCGCATGCCTGAAGCGATCGGCCTGTGGTGCGCCCTGCCGCTGTACGGCTTTTATTGGGCGATGTACCCGGCCATCTGGATATTGAATGGCAGCGCCAACCTGGTATTGCGTATGGCGGGCCTTTCCGGTGCCGGCGGCCACGATGCCCACTACTCTACCGATGAACTCAAACTGATTTTGCGTACCAGCCAGCCGGGCGAAAAATTCACGCGCGATGAACGCCATATCCTGGCCCAGTCGCTCGATTTCGGCAAGATGACGGTGGCTGATTTGATGCGCCCGATTAATGAAGTCATCGCGCTGCACGAAAAGAAATCGGTCCAGGAAAACCTGGAAACCGTGCGCCGCAATCGCCTGTCGCGCTATCCGTATTTCGATGCGAATGGCGAAGATGTGCTGGGTGTGATTCACTTGAAAGATTTGTTTTTGGCGCAGCAATCGGGCCGGGCGATTACCGACCTGGCCGATTATCTGCGTCCGGTCGAAATTATTTCGGCACGTACGCCGGCGCCGGATATTTTCCGCCGCTTCAAAACCGGCGCACCGCATTTCGCGATGATCGGTGAAAAGGGCAAACGGCCGGTGGGCTTTATCACCCTGGACAATCTGCTCGGTGCAATGGTGGGCGAAATCCGCGATGAATTCCGCCTCAATGAAAACGACTGGCTGACGCAACCCGATGGCACGCTGATCGGCAAGGCCAGCCTGCCGATTTTCTCGCTCGAACGCGCACTCGGCATCGATATCAATAACGAAGAAATGGGCCTCGATGAAGTTGAATCCGTGGGCGGCTTGTTGATGGTGAAACTGGGCGATATTCCGACCCAGGGCCAGCGTATCGAATTCCCGCGCTTCGATGTCGTGGTCAAGAAAATGAATGGTCCGCGCATCGTGCTGGTGAAGGTGATACCGCAGCTCGAACGCGCGCTGGATGCGGACGAGCTGGATTAATCAATCAGGCCGTCATGCCACCGTCGATGACCAATTCGGCGCCAGCCACAAAACTGCTCTCATCGCTCGCCAGAAACAGCGTCGCTGCAGCTACTTCTTCCGGGCGGCCGAAGCGCTTGAGTGGAATGCGCGCGGTAAATTCGGCGCGCAGTTCGTCCGAAACGTTATCGAATATCGGCGTGTCGATCGGTCCCGGGCTGACGGTATTCACGCGGATGCCGCGCGCTGCCAGTTCATGCGTCCATGTGCGCGCATACGAGCGCACCGCAGCTTTCGTTGCGGAATAAGTCCCGTAACCGGGATTGCCGATATACCCGGCAATCGATCCCACCAGCACGATCGCGGCGCCCTTGTCCATCAATGGCAATGCGCCGTGCACCGTCAGCACCATTCCGCGCACATTCAGGTCGAACGTCTTGTCGATATGTTCGCCCGTGGTGTCTTCCAGATTCATGTGATCCGACAGTCCCGACGAGGTGACCAGAATATCGAGCTTGCCGGCAGCGCGCACCACATCGAATAACCGAGCCAGATCAGCAGCGTTGGTGACATCGCCCTGTACGGCGACTGCACGTGCGCCTATCAACGCCACGGCGCTATCGAGTTGCGCCTGGCGCCGGCCGGTAATGAACACCTGCGCGCCTTCCCTGGCAAAGCGCTGCGCAACGGCCAGCCCAATACCACTGCCGCCTCCGGTAATTAATGCGGTCTTGCCTTCGAGTTTCAACATGGTGCGTCCTTTGGTTTAGTTGGACGCTCCATGATATATATTGTATATTTGGTGTCAATAACGCACCATGCGGTGATCAGATATACGAGAGGAAACCACGATGGACATGACGATCAATATGTTGGGCGAAATTTGCGGTACGCGGCCGGTGCTGGATCAGATCGCCAATAAATGGTCGATCCTGATTTTGACGGTGTTATGCGATCAGCCGTCCCGCTTCAACGCAATTAAAAAGCGACTGGACCCTATTACGCACAAGGCGCTGACTGAGGCCTTGCGCCGGCTGGAGCGCAATGGCCTGGTGCACCGGCGCGTGATTCCGTCATCGCAAGTAGCAGTGGAGTATTCGATTACGCCGCTGGGACACAGTTTGAAGGAGCCATTCGTGGCGCTGGTCGCATGGGCGCAAGTGCATGGAAGCAGTATCGAAGCGGCACAGCTTGACTACGACGGGCGCCCGTCCTGATTCTCGGCCACGTCGGCGGGCAGCACGATTTCATCGCCACCGCCGGTCCATTCGCTCAATAGCGAATAGCCCACTGCCAGCAGGGTCGGGCCGATAAAAATCCCGACAAAGCCGAATGCCAGTACGCCGCCGAGCACGCCTAAAAGTGTCAACAGGAATGGCAGCGAACTGCCGCGGCTGATCAGGTAGGGCTTGACGACATTGTCGACGCCGCTGATCAACAACGTGCCCCAGATCACCATGAAAATGCCCCAGCCATTTTCGCCATGGCTGAACAGCCACAGTGCCGCCCCGCCCCAGACCAGTGGCGGTCCCACTGGCACCAGCGACAGCACGAACACCAGCACCGACAGCAATGGGACGCCCGGTACGCCGGCAATGGCGAACCCGACCGCCGCCACCAGCGCCTGGGCCAGTGCGGTGCCAAGCAGACCGAACATGACGCCGCGCACGGTCTGGCTGACGGTACGCAGGATGTGCGACCCGTTTTCCCCCATCACGCGCTGCATGACGACGGTGACGGCGCGCAACAGCGTCATGCCGTCGCGGTAAAAGAAGAACGCGACAAACGCGGCCAGCGCCATTTGTGCAATGCCGGTGCCGAGCACCATGCCGCTGACGGCGAGGTAGTGGCGGCCAGGAGCGAGCATGCGCTGGCCCAGTGCCATCATCTGTTCGCGGCTGCCGATCAATTGAACCAGGTAATCGTCGACATGCGTGCCGACCATGGGAATGCTGCGGATCCAGGCGGGCGGCGCGATTTCGCCGGTGTCGATCACGATGCGCAATTGTTCGAACAGGTGAGCAAGATTATCGGCCAGGTTGTAGCCGACCAGGGCGATGGGAACCAGGATCAGCAGCGTCAAAGTCAGCGTCATCGTCGACGCTGCCAGCATGCGGCGCTGCCCCATGCGCCGCAGCAGGCGCTGGTACAGGGGCCACGAGGAAATGACGACGGATGCGGCAAACAGGATGGCGGCCAGGAACGGCGCCATCACGTACAGGCATCCCAGCGTCAGCAGCGTGATGGCGGCAATGCGCCCGAAGTTACGTCCGTTATTTTTATTGTTTACGGTTGGCATGCGTTCCCAAGAGTTGCGTGTGCAATCTCAGGATAATAACTGACGCAAGTCCGGGACGATGCTGGCCGGACCCTTGCCATGGCGCAGGAACAGGCGCAGCTTGCCGTTCTTGTCGAACACATAGCTGCCGGCGGTGTGGTCCATCGAATAATTCTGCGGCGTGCTGCCTGGCACTTTCGCGTAGAAGACCTTGAATTCTTTCGCGGTACGCGCGGTCGCAGCAGCATCGCCATACAGGCCGAGGAAAGTCGGATTGAACGCCGGCACGTATTGCGCCAGCAGTTCTCTGGTGTCGCGTTCAGGATCGATTGTCACGAACAGCACCTGCACATCTTTGCCCGCCGGACCAAGTTCCTTGATCACATTCGCCATCTCGACCATCGTGGTCGGGCACACGTCCGGGCACTGGGTGTAGCCGAAGAACATGACCACGACTTTGCCCTTGAAATCGGCCAGCGTGCGCGGCTTGCCGTTGTGGTCCGTCAGCGCAAAATCACGCGCGTAATCGAGCCCGGTGAGGTCGGTACTCTGAAATGCAGCGGGACGATTGTTGATCTTGTCGCAGCCGGCCAGCAGGCAGGCGAATACCAGGAGGGCCAACAGTTTTTTCATGAGATCGTGTAGTAAAAGTAATGGTCGACCAGCAATGCAGCGAACAGCAGCGACAGATAAAGGATCGAATAAGTAAACGCTTTACGGGCGATGAGGTCGCTGTAATGCTTGTGCACGCGCCAGCTGTGGCGCAGGAAAAAGAAGTTCAACACAATTGCTGCCGCCAGATAGATCAGTCCGCTCATGCGCACGGCAAACGGCAGCAACGTCGTTGCCGCCAGCGCGATGGCGTACAGCCAGACTTGCAGGCCGGTGTATTGCATACCGTGCGTGACTGGCAGCATCGGCAAGCCGGAGCGGGCGTAATCGTCGCGCCGGTACATCGCCAGCGCCCAGAAATGCGGTGGCGTCCAGACAAAAATAATCAATACCAGCAGCCACGCTTCCATCGGCACATCGTTGGCGACGGCTGCCCAGCCCAAGGCCGGCGGCATCGCGCCCGACAAGCCGCCGATGACGATGTTTTGCGGCGTGGCCGGTTTTAAAATCATCGTGTAAATGACGGCATACCCAACAAATGTGACAAACGTCAGCCACATCGTCAGCGGGTTGACCTGCGTGTACAGCACCAGCATGCCGAGGCCGCCAATGACTGCGGAAAAAATCAGCGTCTGCGTGGTGGTCAGTTCGCCCATCGCCGTCGGCCGGCGTGCCGTGCGGGCCATGCGCGCATCGATCTCGGCTTCGACCAGGCAATTGACGGCAAACGCGGCGCCCGACAACAGCCAGATACCCACCGTGCCGGCGATCAAAACATGCCAGCCAGGAAAGCCGTCGGTGGCCAGGAACATGCCGATCACCGCGCAAAATACTGCCAGCTGCGTGACGCGCGGCTTGGTCAGCGCCCAGTATTGGGCGATGCGGTTGACAGGTTTCTGGATGACGGTCTGGGTGGTCATGGATGGAGGATTGACGGCCTGGTGACGGCTTGCGCGGGAACAGGCGATGCCACGTCGGTCTGGTACAGGGAGCGGTAGTTTAACATGGTCACCAGCAACACCAGCATTGCGGCGCCGGCGTTGTGCAGAACAGCGATGGTCAGCGGGAAGCTGAAATACACCGTGGCGATCCCCGTGAACGCTTGCAGCGCCAGCACGATGGCGATATTTCTCGCCACCGGACGCAGCCTTTGCACCGCCCAGGCGCGCCATACGGCATAGCCCAGGACCAGCACGACAACCACGGCAAAGTTGCGGTGGACCCAGTGAATTGCCGTCAGCGCCGACATCGGAATATAGTGGCCGGCAGCAGTTTTACCGAGCTCGCGCCACAGCGTAAAGCCGTGCTCGAAATCCATGTCTGGCAGATAGGTGCCGTTACAGGTCGGAAAATCGCTGCAGGCCAGCGTGGCATAGTTAGTACTTACCCATCCGCCCAGCGCGATCTGCAGCGCCAGCACGCCAGCTGCCAGCAGATAAGGCACGTTGCCGGCGACCACCCGCACGATTTTTCGTCCCTGATGATGCAAATCCTGGCGACAACCCAGCCACGTCACCATAGCCAGCAACCCCATCCCCAGCAACAAGTGAATCGTGACAATGACGGGTTGCAGTTTCAGCGTAACGGTCCAGGCGCCGAACGCGCCCTGCACGCCGACGAAAAAAACCAGCAGTGTCGGCAGCATCGGCGCGTACGCCGGCAAGTGATTCTTTTTCCAGTTGCGCCACGCTTGCACCATCAACGACAGCAGCAGCACGCCAATGCCCATTGCCAGATAGCGGTGAATCATCTCGATCCAGGCCTTTGCCACGGTGACCGGGCCGGTCGGCATGGCAGCCTGGGCAGCGGAGACTTGCTCGTGCGCCAGGAACGGATTGGCCATGCCGTAGCAGCCCGGCCAGTCGGGGCAGCCGAGCCCGGAGTCCGTCAGGCGCGTAAAACCGCCGAACACGATGAGGTCGAACGTCAAAAAGGCGGTGATCCAGACCAGCTTGCGGTATTTGTTGGCGTCGGACGACGTCCACACCATGGTCAGGGGCAAGGTAGCGGCGATCAGGCCGGTGAGGAGCAACAGTGCAAAATGCGAGAGTGTCATGCAGCTTTATCCAATTGCCGATGCTTTAAGCAGCTTGGCAATATCTTTCTTTACTTTGGCATAGTGAGCGAGCTTGTCGGCTTCGGGCGCCTTGCCTGGCACGGCAGGAAAACGCATCATCAGGTGGCCGCGCGGGTCAACCAGGAAAATGGCGCCATCAAGCGGCGCATCGGGTGCGGTAGGCAGCCAGGCCGCGACGGCGGCCGGGTCGGCGCGCAACATCTGCATGCCGTCCAGTTCTCGGATCAGCACGGTTTCGAGGGGTGCCTTGTCGGTAATCAGCCAGATCCGTTCGATGCGATCGGCTTCTTTGCCCTGCATGCTGCGCAATTGGCGGATGGCATACATCTGGTCGTGGCAGACGGTATCACAGGCACTGCCGCCCACTTTTATCATCAGCCATTTGCCGGCAAAATCGGCCAGCGCCAGCGGACGGCCGTCGAGCGTGGTCGTCGATAACGGTGGAATCGGGTGGGCCGCCGGATCGATCAGCGCACCATAATTGGTGCGGGTTTGCGGCTTGATGACGTAGTAGGTGACGTACGAGGCGATCAGTGGCGAGGCGCAGACCAGCAAAACGAGCAGCAGCTTCCAGCGGCCGCGCTTGATGAGCTTACTCTCGTTGGGGATCGGGGTCGGGGCCGTGTTGGGGGTCGTGCCTGGTGTCATGCCTGGATTCACGTCGCAGTCCTGTGAAAATATAAAAGAGGAAGGCCATGCCGGCCAGCGCATACCACTGAAAAGCGTAGCCCTTGTGCTTCTCGACGCCAAGGTTCGGCGCCGGCCAGTCCCGCACCAGCGGATCGCCAGTCACCTGCGGCCCCGTTTGCTCAATGAAAAAAGGTGCCAGCGGCAAGTTACTGCTCCGCGCAAAGTCGGTGATGGACAGGTTTTGCACCATCGCGTTCGGCAGCACCGGTGCGGCACTGCCCAACTGCATCACATGGCCAAGGCCCAGCCGCACCCTGCCTTCCACTGTGGCCGGGCCGGCCGGCGTCTGGAATACAGGAACGCTTCCCGCTGCACCCATCGCCCGCGGCAACCAGCCACGTGCAACCAGCACATACTGGTCTGCCCCCGCTATTTTAAACGGCATCACCAGATAATATCCGGCGCGGCCCTGATATGGACGATTGTCAAGGAAGACGGGAAAGCCGGCGAAGAATTCACCGCGCACGGTAACGCGGCGAAATTCTTGCGGCACGGTACTGGTGCCGCCGGTCAGTACCAGCGGAGGCATGCTGCTGCGCGTGGACATTTCGGCTTGGAGTGCAATTTTTTGCGCCGCGCGGCGCTCCTGCCAGTTGCCAAGCAGGATACCCAACGCCACAACCAGCACGGTGGCAATCAAGGGAATGAGTTTAAATCGCCAGCGCAGACGCATTACAATGAATCCTCTTCCTTCACGCCATCTGCCATGAAAATCTTCATTGCCATCGCCTTTGTCCTGATCATCTGCAGCCTCGGGTCCGCGCTGTTTTTCGTCATGCGCGACAAGGGAAAAACCAACCGCGCCGTGAACGCCCTGGCAATGCGCGTCGGGCTGTCGGTGACGCTGTTCCTGATGTTACTCGGTGCGTACGAAATGGGCTGGATTGCACCCACGGGATTGCGGTAACCATCTCCACCGTCATTCCCGCGCAGGCGGGGATCCATGGCACGCAACCGAAGCCATAACATGTACCCGCCAATCCTTCTTCCGATGGAGCGTGCTGCAATTCGACTTCTGTAATTTCGACAAGGTGCTATGGACCCCCGCCTGCGCGGGGGATCTTTG
>JALYUM010000070.1 GCA_030853745.1 Pseudomonadota bacterium
GCTGGCTGGCCATCGTACTGGAGCGTCTCCCGACGTGCCCCAACAGCCAGATTGATTCGCTGCTGCCATTCCCTGACTTTACTTAACGCTCAACAGGCTGTACAGGTGGGGCCGCTGGCCGCTTACCGTGTTATGGCTTGGCTTTGGCCGGAAAGACGCGCGAGGATGACAAGCATCCAGCCCACCGATCTATACATTCCTGATTGTGACGACCACACACATTCTTTGGTGATTGTCGAGAAAATCGTGATACGTGAGGAACAGAAAAAAGCATGGCAGAAGATTGTGACGCAGTGAGGGCAGTAGCCTTTTCAAGCGCGTCTTCACGCTTGGCCACAGTGTTTCGCAAAAACAGATCAGCTACTGGTCGCGGCACTTGGCAGCAGTGCAGGTGCCTGGGTTCGTTCCTCTCCGTATCTCGCCGGTTGTTATCCTGGGCGCTGTGATGGACGTTTCTGCTGAATCGATATGGCTAGCCACTGCGGCAGTCGATATGCGCACCGGTATCGATGGGTTGTCATTGTTTGTGCAGCAGGCATTTGGCCGTCCCCTCAGTGAAGGCACGGCCTATATGTTCGCCAACTGAAGCCGCCCTCACTTGAAAGTGGTGTGCTGGGATAGCATCGGGGTCTGGATGTACCTGCGTCGGCAGCACCGTGGCTAGTTCGTCTGGCCCCAGTCCGGCGAGGCAAGCTGGAAGATCAGCGTGGAACAATGGCTCGCGGCCATCGATGAGGAACTGCGTACCCAAACACTGGCAAAGCAGCTGCGCAAGCGCGCCGGCCGCCAGTCGCTGCTGCCAAAATTGTCATGCATCGAACACCGCCACAAGCCTGCGTCGTATCAGTGTGACCAGTGCGGCGCCGACCTGGTCAAAATCGGTGAAGGCGTCAGCGAGCGGCTCGAGGTTGAGCCCGCAGGCTTATTCGTGCACGCTATATCGTCCGCAATACGCCTGCCTCCCGTGCGAGACAGGTGACGGCAGCGCCTATCCCGGCTGAGATCATCGATGGTGGCATTGCCTCCATGGGACTGCTGGCCTGGATTGCCGCCTGCAAATCCCTCGATCCTGGCAGTGACAAAACACATCACGCTTTCCTGTCGGCTTATCGTTCCTGGGTCATTACAACGGCCCGCCAATTGTCGTTTTCGACTATCAGACCAGCCGCGCCAGCGCACACGCGCACGTTCCTGTATAACTGGCGCCGCCACTTAATGGTGGACGACTACGCCACCTACAAAGCGATGTTCGCAGACGGTCCTACCGAACTGGCTTGACCGGCCCGCATGCGCCGCAAGTTTTTCGATGTGCATGCCGCTGATTGCAGCTTAGTCGCTGAGCAAGCTCTGCAACGCATCGCCAAACTCTACGCGATCGAGCAGCAAGACGCGGGACTTGACCAGCCACAGCGCATGCTGCTGCACGAACAACCGGCGCTGTCTGCACTGGCCGAACTGCATACTTGGCTTCTGGCAAACCAGCATACCGTGGCGGACGGCAGCGGCACGGCCAAGGGGATCGACTACGCACGCAATCGACGGACGGCAACTGCAGCGTTACACCACATACCGCAGCCTGCCGATCGACAACAACCCGGTGGATTACCACATCCGTCCGGTTCCCATCCGCAAGAAGAGTGTCTGTTCGTCGGATCGGAACGCGCCGGTCGTCACGCTGCCTCCATCCACAGCCCGTTCGCGCGCAAACTCTAATCAGGAAGGCCTCCTTTTGCAGTTCGCGAATAACTTGATGGATCATTTCATTTCGCGGGCAAAGAAAGCCGAAGGTTTTTTCAAGATAGTCACATCCTGTCGAAGTCGCTAATTTTCAGCGCTAACTACCGCATCCTCTGCTGCTTGGAAGTCAGTGGTTTGCCGATGTGAGGCGGAGGTGTCCGGTCCAATTAGCCCACAGCACCGGAAGCAACATCCCCATCACATAAACTCGGCATAAGCCTGGCCTGTTCAAGCGGTTCTGCCTTGAAACCTACCGCAGATCCACTAAGAGCAATCAGGCAGTTACAGCTGGAGCAACATCAGAGCCTGGCCCACGCTGCAGGCGTTTTCGCGTTGCATTCCACAAACGGTCATGGAACGGTAGCACGATAACGTTGCAAATTGGCTCGATCAGAGCGGCAATACCACCCAGTGCCTTGGAGCCTGTTACCGCCCACATGACACTAAAAGCCACAAACGCGTGCAGCATGGTTTGGCTGAGCTTTTCGCCGGCAAGTAATAAATAACGCGCCCGACCCGTTGCCGAGCCGTAAATCTTCGATGCCCAAGCTTTCTCATGAAACGGCAGCAGTACAACGTTGATGATGGGCTCCACAATTATCGCAAGTCCGCCGAGGAGAGCCGATCCGCTGATGATGGACGCCAGCGCAAATGCAATGCTCATGTGGGTAACAACCTGACTGACACGTTTCGCTGCTGTAAACATCGCTCATCCTTCTCTACGTCGAATATGAATGATAATCGTTCTCATTTATCGAGCAAAGAAATTTGTCTTGAACGCGTCAATAGTGTGCGGCTATGGATTAGCAGACAATAAAAAAGCCGCCCTGGTTTGCACCGGGGCGGCCTTTGATACGTACCGAATATTAACGAGCGGTGCGGGTACCGACTACTTCGATTACTACGCGACGATTTTTTGCGCGGCCTTCAGCAGTACCGTTGTCAGCGACTGGCTGGGTTTCGCCTTTGCCTTCGGTGTACAAACGCGCTGGGTCCAGACCTTTCGATACCAGGTAAGCTTTGACAGCATCGGCGCGACGCAGCGACAGCTTGTTGTTGTAAGCATCGGTGCCGACGGAGTCAGTATGACCGACAGCGATCAATACTTCAGTATTCATGCCTTGCAGCTGGGTCAACATGTCGTCGAGTGCAACTTTGCCATCTTGCTTGACAACTGCTTTGTCGAAGTCGAAGAGTGCTTCAGCAGCGAACGATACTTTTTCCGACGTTGGCTGTGGCGCTGGTGCCGGAGCTGGCATTGGAGCAGCAACAGCTACCGGTGCTTCGACGACAGCTACTGGTGCTGGCGCGACGTAAGCAGCCGTCGTTGGACGACCCAGTTTGTAGACCAGACCAACCGAGATCAGATCAACATTGCCACGACGACCCAGAGCGTCGTTCAGACGGCTACGCTCGTATTCTGCGCGCATGGCGAGAGCTTCGTTGAATTTGAATTCCAGACCCAGGCCGGCTTTGCCGCCGAAATCGCTGTCACCCGAGTAACGGTTCGATGGAACCGCGATGCCGTTACCGCTGAAGCTGGTGCCAGTGCGGGTGTATTGACCACCGATGCGGCCCAGCACGGAGATGCGCTGCGACAGTGGCAGTTCGCCAACCAAGTCGAGGTTGACGCCGCGATAGCGCGATTCACCAGCGATGAAGCCGTTGGTTGGCGTCGTGGCGCGGAAGTTGTATTTGCCCAAGTCAAAATAGCCGCCTTCGACTGCGAAGTATTGATTCAGTTTTTTGCCGACGAACAGCTTGAAACCGCGATCGCGCGAATCGTTGCTGAAGGTGCTCAGCGTCGAACCGGTCAAGGTGCGAGCGTTCGCCTGGTCATCGATCTTCGAACGGCCTTGGCCGATCGAACCACCGACATAAACTGCGCTGTTTGCCCAGTCTGGATTGATGAACGTGTCTTCTGCAGCGAAAGCGCTGTTCGACAGGGTGGCGCTGAACGCGATAGCGATGGCGAGGGAGAGTTGGCTCTTGATTTTCATGATTTTCTGGAGGGTTATTTGAAGTCTGGAATTCGATATGATAGCAGCTTGTAATGTTCTGCAAACAGGCTGGACTATACAGCGCACGACAAGCCAGTTCTGGACGCTACCGCACACAAGGATGGAAAAATTCTTAAAGGTAATGATTTGCTGGACTTGTGGTTGTGCGTGCACTCACTGTGTGAATGGCAATCAAAAAGCCGCGCTTAACATTCTTGCGTTGTGCGTCATGGACAAATGTAGCCTGGCGCGAATTGCTATTGTGCTCAATCCTCACCTGTGGGTTTTGGCGCGGTTTCCGGCGCTGGCATTGAAGGGCTG
>JALYUM010000072.1 GCA_030853745.1 Pseudomonadota bacterium
GCTGGCTGGCCATCGTACTGGAGCGTCTCCCGACGTGCCCCAACAGCCAGATTGATTCGCTGCTGCCATTCCCTGACTTTACTTAACGCTCAACAGGCTGTACAGGTGGGGCCGCTGGCCGCTTACCCACCGGCGAAAGCTGGCTTTACCTGGCCGGCATCAAGGACGTTTTTACCTGCGAGCTGGTGGGATACGCGATGGACTCGCGCATGACGCAAACACTGACGGCAACGGCACGGGGAAGGCGGTGCGCAACAAGCGACCGGCATCAGGATTGATTCACCATTCCGACCGTGGCAGCCAATACTGCGCAAATGACTATCAAAAACTCGTGAAGCAGTTCGGCATGCAGCCGTCCATGTCGCGCCGGAGGAATTGCTATGACAACGCGTCCATGGAAAGCTTCTGGGGCAGCCTAAAAAACGAGCTGGTGCACCACCAACGCTACGCGACCCGGGCCGACGCGAAAGCTGCGGTACAGGAATATATCGAAAGCTTCTATGACCGCTAGCAGCGTCACTCGCGCCTCGGCAATGTTCCGGCTTGAAACAAGAGTGTCCGCTATTGACAGTACACTTCAGTTTCGAAGTGTTGCGGTTTACCATGTCAAATTGATCACGCTAGCCGCAGGGCATCCCGCCACAGCAGTGTTTGGTCAAGTAACCGACCAGCTTGTTCATGACGGGGACATCGGCAGAGTAGATTACAAAGCGTCCTTCGCTGCGTGAGGTAATCAGCTTTGCATGGATAAGCTCCTTCAGATGAAACGACAACGACGATGGCGAGATCGCAAGCTGCTCCGCAATCTTGCTGGCAGCGACGCCGTCAGGCGCGTTCTGCACCAGCAACCGAAAGATGGCGAGCCGGCTTCCTTGCGCAATCGCCGCTAGTGCTGTGAGGACTTCCTTGATTTCCATACGATTTATTCCACCGTTCAGAGATTTCTCTAATACAATAGCCGAAAATCTCAACGTTTCAATAATGATTGAAACATTGATTTGAAGATGCTCAACACTACGGCTATTACGAGATATTTCAAAATATCAAGTATATATCCTCGTGAGTAATCTGAGGGAAACCTCAAATTTTATACCGCAATCAATTTTCCACATGACGTGACAATCTCGTCGTTTTTTGTATTTCAAACGTCAAGATGTGCCTTTCGTGCCGTGATAGCTGTGTAAAACACAAGCTATCTTACGTTTCAAATATGACCAGCGCGCCGGCACACTATGAAAATCCTCCATTCGCAAGGTCAGAACTATCTGTTATCCGAACTCTATGCGGCTGAATTTGATCGCTTAACCCCATTCCTGGAAGCAGTTTTACTGACGCGTGATGAAATTCTCTACCATCCGAACAGAAAGATGGATTATGCCTATTTTCCCACCACGGCGATTGTCTCAATCAATTCGATCCTGAGCGACGGGAGCACAGTAGAAGTAGCCAGTGTAGGCAATGAAGGGGTGTTGGGCGTTCCTATTTTTTTGGGTGGCGGTCACTCACGCAGCCGAGCAGTCGTTCGCGTGACGGGACGGGCTTATCGCATTGCCGCGACCCATTTGCTGGAAGAGTTTTATCGTAAAGGCCCATTGCTCAGGCTCCTGCTGTGCTACACGCAATCGATGATGTCCCAGTTGGGTCAACGTGTCGTATGCAACGGGCACCACTCAGCCGAACAGCGCCTGTGCACGTTCATCCTGCAGATGATCGACCGGACGTTTTCGATGGAGTTTGTCATCACGCAGGACGAGTTAGGACGACTGCTTGGCGTGCGCCGGGAGACTGTGACGGAGGCGGCAATCCGCGTCCAGGACTTGGGAATGATCAAATACCGCCGCGGCCATATCACTGTGCTCAACCGGATTGGCATAACGACGTTATGTTGCGAATGCTACCATAGCATCGCCGAGGATACCGCGCGCCTGCTGCCGAATCGCCACGCGGCGCGCCACGTCCCTGATTGATTAGGGAATGGCAGGCATATGCCGGGACTGAAAGCGCGGAAATGGATTCAATCGTAACGATTAACGACCGGCACGCCATCATCATGTTCAATCCCGCAGCCGGGCAAATTTCCGGGTATGCCGCCAGCGAGATCGTCCGCGGTCCACTCAGCCGGCTACTGCCGCAGCGTCTACATGCGGCGCACGGTCAGCAGATGAAGGATTTCAGTGCGCGCGGTGAAGAAGCATGCGGCATGGGCAGCCTCGGGTGGGTCGCAGCGTGCCGGGCCGACGGCGCGGAGTTTGCCGCCGAAGGGTCCGTTTCGCATTTTACGGTGGGAGCCAAGCTTTATACACAGCCGTGCTCTGCGACGTGACCGAGCGCACCCATGCGAAGGGTATGCAGAACATCCTGTTTGCCGTACTGGCTGCTGTCTGCATCGAGCATGACAATTTTCTGAAACAAATTACCGAGAAAGAGTTGTGCAAAAAATGGTTTCGCGCCGCCGCGCCGGGCAGCCCTGAGGCGCACGCCGCTCGGCACAATGCTGAGCTATTCGCAGATAATGAAATGGTTAAACCCATCATCCAGCCGAATCACATCAGAGCGATCCTGAAAATGCTGAAAGCCGGATGGCATTTGCGGGAATTGATCATCGAAGCCCAGCCGCTTTCAACGATCGACGCGCGGGCGGTGCAGCTGCCGACCGAATGCGTGGATCTGGACGCCCTGCTCGACGACATGCATGCCATGATCTCGCCGCTGCTGCTGGAGAAGCGCATCACCGCAACGATCAGCAGCGCCGGGAAAACGAATGTCCATGGCAACCTCCAGCACTGCAAACAGGTGATGCTCAATCTTCTCTCAAACGCCATCAAATACAACCGCAACGGTGGCCATTTTTGTTTCATGCGTGCTGGGCCAGCCCGCAACGGCCAGACTTATCGTGCGCGACACCGGCAACGGCCTCTATGCCGGGCAGCTGGCCAACCTGTTCCAATCGTTTAGCCGGCTGGGGCAGGACGGGACACGAAGCAGACACCGGCGTCGGCCTGATCGGGATGAAACGGCTGGTCGAGGCGATGGGCGGCATAATCGGTGCGTCAAGCACGCGCGGCGTCGGCACGTCGTTCTGGGTCAACCTGCCGGTGGTCGCCACGAACTCTACCCCGCGATTCAACCCGTTCCGAACAACCAGCCCACGCCAGCGGCCGCGGCCATCGACAAGGCACTCCAGCCGACCACGCGCAGCGCGCCGACGCCAGGCGCGGCGCCCCCGGCATGCGCTGCCAGCGCGCCGAGTGCGGCCAAGCATGACAGCGACGCGACCACGATGGCCGGCTGCATCTGCTGAAGTGGGGCCGAGATCACCACCAGCAACGGCACGGCGGCGCCGACCGAGAAGCTCAATGCGGATGAAAGAGCCGCTTGTATCGGCCGCGGGCGCGTCAGTGCATTGATCCCCAGCTCGTCGCGCGCGTGTGCACCCAATGCATCCCGGTGCGTCAGTACCTTCGCTACATGCAGGGCCAAGTCGTGCGTCAGTCCGCGCGCCTCGTATATCGCCGCCAGCTCCGTTAGCTCCTCGGCTGGCGTGGACCGCAATTCTTTGTCTTCCACTGCCAGCGCAGCTTGCTCGGCGTCGACTTGGGAATGCACGGACACATATTCGCCTGTGGCCATCGACATGGCGCCCGCCACCAGCCCGGCCACCCCTGCGATCAGGATGCCGCGGTGCGTTGTCTGCGCCGACGCGACGCCCAGCACCAGGCTGGCTGTCGACACAATGCCGTCGTTGGCCCCGAGAACCGCGGCGCGCAGCCAGCCGATATTGCCCAGTTGCTGTTCCATGCACCCTCCTTTTTCACGGCCGAGCCAGGATGGCAAGCGGCAGCGTGCGCGAAGGATGCGCGTGGCGCGGCCCGCGGTCCGTGTGCCTGCGCGCTTATCAGCTTAAGCGCGCAGGCACACAGTCCGGCCACGACGGCGCCGCTATGGTGGAACCAGGACATCCACTCACCCAACCCGGCAAGGGCATCATGCATACCAACACTACCGACCTGTTTCTTCCCGTGCCCTTCGGCGCCTGCACCCTGCGCAACCGCATCGTGATGGCGCCGCTCACGCGCAGCCGTTCCGCAGCCAACGGCGTTCCCGGAAAATACGCCGCCGAATATTATCGCCAGCGCGCCACGGCCGGCCTGATCATCGCTGAAGCCGCGCAAATTTCAGCGCAGGGCAAAGGCTACGCCGGCGCTCCCGGCATCTACACGGCCGCCCACGTCAGGGGCTGGGCTATGGTCACGCACGCTGTGCACGCGGCCGGCGGGCGCATCTTCCTGCAGCTGTGGCATGTCGGGCGCATTTCGCACCCGTCGCTGCAACCGTACGGCGATCTGCCCGTCGCGCCTTCGGCCATCCAGCCTGCCGGTCAGGCGTTCACCGAGGAAGGCTTCCAGCCGTTCGTCACCCCGCGCGCGTTAACGGAAGGCGAGTTGCCCGGCATCGTCGAGCAGTACCGCACCGCCGCGCAACGGGCCCTAGATGCCGGCTTCGACGGCGTGGAAATCCATGCCGCGAATGGTTACCTCATCGACCAGTTTTTACGCGACAGTACCAACCAACGCACCGACGCGTACGGTGGCTCGCTGGAAAATCGCAGCCGCCTGCTGATGGAGGTGACGACAGCCGTGACCGGCGTCTGGGGCAGCCACCGGGTCGGCGTGCGGCTCTCGCCCGTTAGTCCTGTCAACGACATAGGGGACAGCCATCCGCAGTCGCTGTTCACGCACGTAATCCAGGGGCTGAACGGGTTCAAGCTCCTGTACGTGCACATGATCGAGGGCGCCACGGGCGGTGCGCGCGATGTCGAACCGGGTTTCGACTTCCAGGTGCTGCGCCGCCAGTTCAACGGCTTGTACATTGCGAACAACGGCTACGACTTGGCGCTGGCCGAGCACAATCGCGCGGCCGGTCAGCTCGACCTGGTCGCGTTCGGCCGGTTGTTCATCTCGAACCCCGACCTGGTGCGGCGCCTGCGACTGAACGGACCGCTGACAGCGATCGACCCGGATACCGTGTATGGCGGCGGCACGCACGGCTATACGGATTATCCGGCCTGGGCGGCAGCCGCGTGAATCCGGCGCCGCGGCTTCAGGCCATCTGGGTGACGCGTTTGCGGAACAGCAACATCGATACCGCAAACAGCACCACCGCGATGGCGATCAGCGCGGCGAACTGCGGCCACACCACCGGCCAGCCGGCGCCGCGGTAAAGGATGGCCTGGCCGATGGCGACGAAATGCGTCGTCGGCGCTAGCTGCATCAAATTCTGCACCGCTTGCGGCATGCTCTCGCGCGGCGTCACGCCGCCCGACAGCATCTGCAGCGGCAGCAGCACCAGGATCACCAGCATGCCGAACTGCGGCATCGAGCGCGCCAGCGTCGCCATCAGGATGCCCATTGCGGTGGTCGCGCACAGGTGCAGCGTGCAGCCGAACAGGAACAGCGTGACCGACCCTTGCACCGGCACCTGCAGCGCCCCGCGCACGATGAAGGTCAGCGACAGCGCCGCCGCCACCAGCACCACCAGCCCCATCGACCACACCTTCGAGAGCATGATGTCGCCCGGCGTCACCGGCATGACCAGCAAATGCTCGATGGTGCCGTGCTCCCGTTCGCGGATCAGCGCGGCGCCGGTCAGAATCACCGACAGCATGGTGACGTTGTTGATCACTTCCATGACGCTGCCGAACCAGGCCTGCTGGAGCGTCGGATTGAACCGCGCCCGGCTCACCAGCTCCACCGGCTGCGCCGCCGCGCCGCGGTAGTGCTGAACAAATTCGGTGATTTCCGCAGCGGCAATCTGCTGGATGTAGCCGCTGCCGCTGAAGGCCTGGCTCATGCGCGTGGCGTCGATGTTCAGTTGCAGCACAGTGGCGCGCCCGGCCAGCACGTCGCGCTGGAAGTCGGGCGGGATGTTCAATGAAAACGTGTAGGCCCCGCTGTCGAGGCCCGCGTCGGCCGCCGCAGCGCTGATCAGGACGGGCGCCGTGAACTGGGGCGGCGTATAGGCCGCCACGATGCGCGCCGACAGCGGCGACGCATCCTCGTCGACGATGGCAAGCGCCGCCATGTGCAGCGTTTCCGGCTGCGCGGTGGCCGCCACGTACACCGAGGCGCTGAAGGTGTACACGATCAACAGCATCATCATCGGGTCGCGCAGCAGGCTCCATAGTTCCTTGATGCCGAGGCGGTAGATGTTGGCAAGGTGCGTGTTCACTCAATGCTCCTGTTTCTTGAGCAGCAAAATGCTCATGCCGAGGATGACCGGAATGGCCAGCAGCAAGGCCAGATAATCGCCGCGCAGGTCATGCCAGCCCAGCGCCTTGTTGAAGATGCCGCGGCTGATCGACAGCATGTGCGTGGCCGGGTAGACGGTGCCGATGAAGCGGCCGATGCCTTCGAGCGAATTGACCGGATTGAGCAGCCCGGCGAACTGGATGGTGGGGATCATGGTGCCGATCAGGGTCAGGAAAATGGCGGCAATCTGGCTGCGCGTGAACGTGGACGCCAGGAGGCCAATGCCGGTGGCGCACACCACGTATAGGAAGGCGGCCCCCGCGAGGCTGATAAAACTGCCTTTCACGGGCACGCCGAACACGGTGGCCGCGAGGAGCGTCATCAGCAAAAAATTGAGCATCGCCAGCAAGACGTAGGGCGCCTGCTTGCCGAGCAAGAATTCGGTGCGCGTCACGGGCGTCACATACAGGTTCAGAATCGACCCCATCTCCTTTTCGCGCACCACCGACAACGCCGCCAGCATGGCCGGCAGCATCAACAGCAACAGCGGAATCACGGCCGGCACCATGGCCGGCAGGCTTTTCACGTCCGGGTTGTAGCGAAAGCGCGTGGCGATATCGACCGCCGCGACGGGCACGGCGCCCAAGCGCGTGCGCGCCTGTTCGGCCAGCCACAGCTGGTGCATGCCGAGCACATAGCCCTGCGCGGTTTCGCCGCGCTGCGGCATCGAGCCGTCGACCCATGCCGACACGCTGACCGGGTCGCCCCGGGCCGCGCGCCGGGCGAAGCCGGGCGGGATTTCAATGGCCAGCGCCAGTTCGCCGCTGCGCATGCGCGCATCGAGCTCGGCATAATCGGCCAGCGGCGGGCGCTCGATAAAATAGCGCGAGCCGGACAGGTTGAGTGTGTAGCCGCGCGACAGGCCGGTCTGGTCGCGGTCGAGCACCGCGAAGTTCAGGTTCTCGACATCGAGGCTGATGCCGTAGCCGATCACGAACAGCAGCAGCAGCGAGCCGCCCAGCGCCAGCGTGGCGCGCACCGGGTCGTGGCGCAGTTCGAGTGCCTCGCGCCACATGTAGCTGAGCGCGCGACCGAAGCTGAACCAGTCTCTGAACCAGCG
>JALYUM010000073.1 GCA_030853745.1 Pseudomonadota bacterium
CGCTTCTTCAGTACGTTTGTTCATGTCCACAATGCAGATGCGCCGGTTGATCGGATTGAACGGATCGGCCTTGTCGAGATTTGCCGCCGAGCCAAGCCCGACCACGCGCAGTACCTTGTCATCCTTCATGCCGCCCACAATCATTTCGCGGCGCGACGCATTCGCACGGTCACTCGACAATTCCCAGTTGCTGTAGCCGGCGTCGCTTGAATACGGCGTCGAGTCGGTATGCCCGGACAAGCCAATTTTATTCGGTACTTCGTTCAGCACAATCCCCATCACGTGCAGAATTTCTTTGGTGTACGGCTGCAATTGCGCTTTCGCCAGTTCGAACATCGGACGGTTCTTTTCATCGACGATCTGGATCCGCAAACCTTCACTGGTGATGTCGAGCAATAACTGGTTCTTGTACTTTTTCAGCAGAGGATTCGATTCAATCGTCGCCTCGATGCGCGCTTTCAGCGTTTTCAGGCGCTCGGCTTCTTCTTTCTGCAGCGCAGCTTTCGCCGCTTTCATGTCCATCGACCGCTTCGGCGAATCGGCGTCGCCCTTTTGTTTCTGGCCATCCTTGCGGGTCAGGTCCTTGCCGCCGCCGGTAATGATCGACGAACTGTCGCCACTTCCCGAGCCGCCTGCCAGCGCGACTTTCAACGGCGTTTTAAAGAATTCGGAGATGCCGTTCATATCGCCCTTGGCAGTCGAGCCAAGCAACCACATCAGCAGGAAGAACGCCATCATGGCCGTCACGAAGTCGGCATAGGCAATCTTCCAGGCGCCACCGTGATGGCCGCCGGCAGTTTTCTTGATGCGCTTGACAATGATGGGCCGCAAGCCTTCTTCAGACATGGCGGCTCCGGGTGCGAATGAATGGGGTGAACGTCATGTCAGCTTACTTGCTCTTGGCTTTTTTGATGTGCTCTTCGAGTTCCGCAAACGTCGGACGCTCGGTCGAATACAACACTTTGCGGCCAAATTCCACCGCGAGCGCTGGCGCATACCCGTTCAGGCTCGCCAGCAACGTGACTTTTACGCACTGGTACATCTTGGTCGACTCTTCCAGTTTCTGTTCCAGCAAGGAAGACAAGGGACCAACGAAACCATAGGCCAGCAAGATGCCGAGGAAGGTGCCGACCAGCGCGTGCGCAATCAGCATGCCAAGCTCGGACGGCGGAATACCCACCGATTCCATCGTGTGGACCACGCCCATCACGGCGGCCACGATACCGAACGCAGGCAGGCCATCGCCCAGTTTGGCGATGCAATGCGCCGGCACCGCACCTTCATGGTGGTGGGTTTCGATTTCGTTGTCCATCAGGTTTTCAATCTGGAAGGCATCCATGTTGCCGGAAACCATCAGACGCAGATAGTCGGTCATGAATTCGACGATATGATGATCGCTCAGCACGCCTGGGTATTTTGAAAACACCGGGCTTGCTTCCGGACTCTCGATATCGCCTTCGATCGACATCAGGCCCTCTTTGCGCACTTTCGACAGGACATCGAACAGCAGCGACATCATTTCCATGTACAGCTCACGGTTATAACGCGAACCTTTCAACAAACTTGGCATTGCAGCAAGTGTGGCCTTGATCGATTTGCCATTATTGCCGACAAAGAACGCGCCGAGCGCGGCGCCGCCAATCATTAACAATTCCAGTGGCTGAAACAGTGCGGCCAGGTGGCCACCGGCCATGGCAAAGCCACCGAACACCGACGCACAAACGATCACGTAACCAATAATAACTAACAAACGCATTCCCCTCGTGGACATCGGGCCGCCGTAGCAGCCCGCCAAGTCCAACATGTTGAACTCAGTAAATATTTACTTAGGGAACTAGATTAGCGTGAGAATAGCCGTGAGGCAAGAAAAACTGCCCCATGTGTCTCCTAAAAGTCCCATATATAGAGACTGACGCCGCTCTGTGTAATAGGTATGACAAGATTTGGCTGGCGTTCGGCGATAACGAATTCATAACTCATCAATTTGCTGCCCGTTTTCATCTCAGCAACACACTTCGCCCACAAGTTCGGCATGGCGGCCGGGGAAAGATAACAAAAAACCACATCGTAGTCGGAAAAATGCAGCTGTTCATAATCGCCACGGAGAAATTCCACACGACTTGTGGTCAGCTTGCCACGCACCCAGCTTGCCAGCCACGGCAGCGGCGCCAGCTCGATGCCAGTAAACAATGATTCCGGGCGGTGCCGCGCCAGATCCAGCACCAGCCCGCCGAGTCCGCTGCCGATATCGATGGCATGCACCGGACGACCCTGCGGCAAGTTGGCAGCGACAGCAGTCCAGACGCGCTGGCCCGACGCCCAATAGGGCACCTGGGTGCGGAACGTCGACCAGAACACGGCCAGCATGACAATAAAGACAACCAGAAACAGCCATGAGGGAATGGCCAGCGCGTCCGCGCCGAGCAGCGCCAGCGGAAACAGGCACTGGATCGGCAACCACCACATCGCCAGCCCGCGCCAGCGCGTCAGCAACGCGGCAAACACGCCTTGCAGCACAGCGACGATCAGATAAGAAGGGGCCCAGTGCGCGCGCGCGAGCAGCCAGGTGGCAATCAGGGTGGGAAGGAACGCGGCGCACTGCAGTAACAGGGCCTGGACTGCCGGGGGTCTGACCATGCGCAAAAGGGCGGAATTCACATTCCGCCCTTCTTGTAGTGCGTTGCGCGAGCGATCACGCCGCCGCGAGTGCCGCCGCCGCGAGGGCGGCATCTTTCGATTTGCGGGTCTTGCCAGCGCGCGAAGGCATATGGCACAGGCCGCAGACATAACCATTGTTCAGGTCGAGCGTGTCGACAACATATTTACCCTTGCACTTGTCGCAGCAAGCCAGGTTCAGCATATCGCTCTGGAAAAAGCGCACCAGCGTCCAGGCGCGCGTCAGTGACAGCAGCGGCTCTTCGCCAGGTTCCGGCGGCATTTGTTCGAGGTACAGTTTATAGGCCTTCATCACGGCTTCGATGCCGGTGGCGCCTGCATACTGGACCAGAAATTTGTGGATATTGATGAACAGCGACGAGTGGATGTTCGGCTGCCAGGTCAGGAACCAGTCGGTCGAAAACGGCAGCATGCCTTTTGGCGGCGACATGCCGCGCAGTTCTTTATACAGCTTGAGCAGGCGTTCGCGCGACAGCGAGACTTCGGTCTCAAGCAGTTGCAGGCGGGCGCCGAGTTGAATCAGTTCGATGGCCAGACGAATTTCCTGGGCTTCCGAGACGACGCTTTTTTTGCTCATGTTCGCTGCTCCTGTATGACTGACGACTGACTGTTCGACACCGGTTGAACAGGTATCTTTACGCGATTTCTTCGACCGGCTGGCCGGCCATCAGGATGGCGGCATGCGACTGCGCCAGCGAGCGGTCCTTGTTGTAGTTCGTCAGCATCGACAGGATCGCCGTGTCGTCGAAGCGGAAACGGGCCAGCATCATGTTGCCGCCAGCAAGTTTCAAAATTTGCGAGTTGCTCATGCCTTCGATCAGCTCGGCAATGTCAGCCGAAATGCCGAGACGAAAAATGGCAGTCACTTTATCGGCGCGGATCATCTGCTGGGCGAGCATCAGGTAGCTCAGGTTAGCGTCACGAATCTCAGCCATCATGTCGTTTGCAGTCATTTCCATCTCTCCGGTGTGCCAATCAAATCTGGCGCGTTGTGTATTGCCAGTGAGATAGATTGTGACCGTGCGGAAACTTTAGCGGAAGTGGCGAACCTCTGTATTTTACGTCGGACAACGACGGGCAGCCCCATAGGGGTTTGTCTGACGTGCAAGGAGGCATCAGAAGCGCGCCCCTATGAGAACGGGGCGGAAACAGCGGTCTTTACAGTTGTTGCCGCGGGTAAATCTGGTGCCGGGCGCTGCGAAGATATTTCAATTAACGGCAATCTTCGCTGCAACTTTAGGACTTTTGAGAAATATTTTTCAGCGATTTACAGACATTTACGCTTGTCTGTACCCTGTAACGGCACCTTGTTGAAGAACTTGAGGACTTTTTTCACTTTTTTTAAAATTATTTGGCGCGATGGTCCGGCACGCGTACCGTAACCTGCCGCCTGCGTGAGGACAATCGTGCAATATGACGCCTTCGTCACTTTTTTTGCGAGGCTGAATTGAACGAGAATATTTTGCTTGTGTCCGGATTGTGGGATTCGGGACCGCAGCATTGGCAGACGCAGTGGCAGCAGCAGCACCCCCTCTGGTCAAAAGTCGCGCACCGCGACTTCGCTGCACCCGTCCGCGATGAGTGGGTGGCCGAGCTCAACGCCGCCATTGCCGCCTGTGATGGCCCGCCTGTGTTGCTGGCGCATAGCCTGGGCTGCATGCTGGTGGCGCACTGGGCAGCATCAGGCTCGGCCCTGAAGGTCGCTGGCGCCATGCTGGTGGCGCCCAGCGATGTGGCCGCGCCCTCCTACCCCATCGATGCCAACGGCTTTCTGCCAATCCCGATGACCGCGCTGCCATTTCCGTCATTGGTGGTGTACAGCACGAACGATGAGTACGCTACCGTGGAGCGCTCGCAGGCGTTTGCGCAGGCCTGGGGAAGCGAGCTCGTCGACATTGGCGACGCCGGGCACATCAACGGCGATTCCGGGCACGGTCCATGGCCGGAAGGGTACGCATTGCTGGAGAAGTTCTGCTTGCGCTTATAAAAAAAAGCCACGCTGACAGACAGCGTGGCCTTTTTATCGATTGCTGCAGCTTACTTCGCCAGCAGCATCTCGTTCATGCGCTTCACGAACGTCGCCGGATCGGCCAGGCTGCCACCTTCGGCCAGCAATGCCTGGTCAAACAGGATATGCGCCCAGTCGCCGAACTTCGCGGTGCCGGCCTCTTCGTTTTTCAGACGCGTCACCAGCGGGTGGTCCGGATTGATTTCCAAAATCGGTTTCGATTCCGGTGCATCCTGGCCAGCCTGTTTCAGCATGCGCAACAAATTGCCGGACAACTCATTGTCGTCGGCCACCAGACACGCCGGCGAATCGGTCAGGCGGAACGTGACGCGCACATCCTTGGCCTTGTCGCCCAGCGCTGCTTTCATATGCTCGACCAGGTCCTTGTACGAGGTTTCGGTGGCGGCATGTTCCTGCTTTTCGGCGTCATCTTCCAGGCCGCCCAGATCAAGGCCGCCTTTGGCAACCGACACCAGTTCCTTGCCGTCGAAATCGCTCAGGAATGACAGCATCCATTCATCGACGCGGTCGGTCAGCAGCAATACTTCCACGCCTTTTTTACGGAAAATTTCCAGGTGCGGGCTATTTTTCGCGGCCGTGTAGCTTTCACCGGTGACGTAATAAATCTTTTCCTGGCCTTCTTTCATGCGCCCGATATAGTCGGCAATCGCGGTGATCTGCTCCGCATTATCGTTGGCAGTCGACGAGAAGCGCAGCAGCTTGGCGATGCGGTCTTTATTGGCGGTGTCTTCGCCAACGCCTTCTTTCAGCACCTGGCCGAATTCTTTCCAGAAGGTGGTGTACTTGTCTTTGCCTTCCTGCTCTTCGGCATTCGCCATTTCTTCCAGCATGCCCAGCACACGCTTGGTCGAACCTTCGCGGATCACTTTCACATCGCGCGATTCCTGCAGGATTTCGCGTGATACGTTCAGCGGCAAATCGGCCGAATCGATGACACCTTTAATGAAGCGCAGGTAAGCCGGCATCAACTGCTCGGCATCGTCCATGATGAAGACGCGTTTCACGTACAGCTTGATGCCGCCGCGCTTGTTCCGGTCCCACAAGTCAAACGGTGCGTGCGATGGCACATACAGCAGCTGCGTATATTCACTGCGGCCTTCGACGCGGTTATGCGTATAAGCCAGCGGCGCCTGGAAATCGTGCGACACGTGTTTGTAGAATTCGTCGTACTGTTCTTTCGTCACATCCGCGCGATTGCGCGCCCACAGTGCCGAGGCCTGGTTGACGGTATCGAATTCGTCGGACAAAACAGTTTCCTGCTTTTCTTCGTTCCATTCTTCCTTGCGCATCACGATTGGCAGCGAGATATGGTCCGAATACTTCTGGATGATCGATTTGATCTTCCACGCCGACAGGAACTCGTCTTCGCCTTCGCGCAGATGCAGAATGACATCGGTACCGCGATTGACTTTTTCGATCGACTCGACGCTGTAATCGCCCTCGCCGGCCGACTCCCAACGCACGCCTTCAGACGCAAGTTCGCCGGCGCGGCGGGTATTCACGACAATTTTTTCGGCAACGATAAAGCCCGAATAAAAGCCCACGCCAAACTGGCCGATCAGCGCGGCATCGGCCTGCTGGTCACCCGACAATTTGCCGAAGAATTCTTTGGTGCCCGATTTGGCGATGGTGCCGAGGTGCGAGATGACTTCATCGCGGCTCATGCCGATGCCGTTATCGGAAATGGTAATCGTGCGGGCTTCCTTGTCGAAGCTGACCTTGATCTTCAGTTCGTGGTCATTGCCATACAGTGCATCATTGTTGATGGCTTCGAAGCGCAGCTTGTCGGCCGCATCCGAGGCATTCGAAATAAGCTCGCGCAGGAAAATTTCCTTGTTCGAGTACAGCGAGTGAATCATCAGTTGCAGCAGCTGCTTGACTTCTGCTTGAAATCCAAGGGTCTCTTTTTCGGCGACGGCCATGTTGTTTTCCTTTTAGGGGTCAGGTTGTACGGTTGTAGCAATATTGGGGGATACCCAATCATTTCAAGGCCCAGCATTGAATCGGCTACCATTCTCCCCATGAAAACCCAGATCCGCCGCTACCGCCCCGCCGACCCCAAACAAGTCCTGGCGGCATTTCGTACCAATGTCCCCGACCATTTTCCCGCGGCCGAAGAACGCTGGCTGCGCGCCTGCCTCGACGAGCCGGACGGCCCGTTTTTCGTGATCGTCGAAGGAAAAGCGCCGCAGCAGCAGGTGCTGGCATTTGGCGGCTATGAAATTTCGCCCTTTTATAATCTGGCAACGCTGGTCTTCGGCCTGGTGCGTGCCGACCGCCACGGCACCGGCCTGGGCCGCGCACTGCTGGAGTATCGCCTGCACCACATGGCCCGGAATAAACAACGCCCGCGCTACGTGACTGTCGACACCCATCCGCACACTGCCGGCTTCTTCGAACGTTGCGGGTTCATCGAGATTGCCCGCTGGCCCGGCGGCTACCGGTCGGGGCGCGACCGCGTCGACTTGCGCTTCGACCTCGATGGCTTCGACGCACCCGCCGCACCCGACGCACCCGGCCCCGCGCCGGCATAGCGGAAACACCGGGGCAAGTCGTACAATGACGGCTTCATTAACCTTGCCCGGGAATCCCATGTCTGTCACCGCAAAACTTCAGGAACTCAACATCACGCTGGCCGCACCGGCCGCGCCCGTGGCGGCGTACGTCATGTACGTTCAAACCGGCAACCTGATCTTTTTGTCCGGCCACATTGCCAAGAATCCCGATGGCGAGCCGAATGTCGGCCAGTTGGGCAAGAACAAGACCACTGCAGAGGGCAAGGCCGCTGCGCGCGCGATCGCCATCGATTTGATGGGGACCCTGCAGGAAGCCGTTGGCGGCGACCTGAACCGCGTAAAACGCATCGTCAAACTGATGAGCCTGGTGAATTCGACGCCGGATTTCACGGAACACCATCTGGTGACCAACGGTGCCTCCGAGTTGCTGGGCGAAGTATTTGGCGATGCCGGCAAACATGCCCGCTCGGCCTTTGGCGTGGCCCAGATTCCCCGCGGCGCCTGCGTCGAGATCGAAATGATTGTCGAAGTAGCCTGATTTTTTCGTCAAACCGTCGAACAGCATTTCCGGCATGCGCTTATCCGGCGCCTGCCGCCAGGCGGGGTTCGCCTACCCGGCGGGCCTTGACTTCATGACCGCAGCAGCGGCCACACTATAAAGTGAGACAGCATGAAAATCAGCAATCCCCACCCGATCCAGTGGCAGTTTTCCGAGCGCGCCAGTCAACTGCAAAGCTCCTTCATCCGCGAAATTCTGAAAATCACCCAGCGTCCCGACATTATTTCCTTCGCTGGCGGCCTGCCCTCGCCGCTGACCTTTCCGGTCGAGCGCATGAAGGCGTCGTTCGACAAGGTGCTGTCGGACCACGGTAAAGTCGCGCTGCAATACGGCCCCACCGATGGCTACGCGCCATTGCGGGAGTGGATTGCCAATTCCCTGTCGATCGACGGCGCGCGCATCGCGCCAGAACAGATCCTGATGACGTCCGGTTCGCAGCAGGCCCTCGATCTGCTCGGGAAAGTGCTGATCGACGAAGGCTCGCGCGTGCTGGTCGAAACCCCGAGTTACCTGGGTGCGCTGCAGGCATTTTCCGTGTATCGCCCGGAATTTGCCTCGGTCGACACCGACGACGATGGCCTGGTGCCATCGTCGATCGCTGCGGTTGCCGACGGTGCGCGCCTGCTGTACGCGCTGCCGAATTTCCAGAACCCTACCGGCCGCAGCCTGTCGGTGGCGCGCCGCGTCGAGCTGGTGGAAACCTGCGCGCGCCTCGGTCTGCCGCTGATCGAGGACGATCCGTACGGCGCGCTCAGCTATCGTGGCGAGCCGTTCCCGAAAATGCTGTCGATGAATCCGGACGGCGTTATTTATATGGGTTCGTTCTCGAAAGTGCTGACGCCAGGCATCCGCCTGGGTTACGTCTGCGCCCCGCTGCCGCTGGTGCGCCGCCTCGAACTGGCCAAGCAGGCCGCCGACCTGCACACCGCGCAACTGACCCAGATGGTGGTGTACGACGTCATCAAGGATGGCTTTCTCGATGAGCACATCCCCACCATCCGCACGCTGTACGGCAATCAGTGCCAGGCCATGCTCGACGCGATGGACGAACATTTCCCGAAAAGCGTCAGCTGGACGCGTCCGGAAGGCGGCATGTTCATCTGGGTGACGCTGCCAGACAGCATCGATACCATGAAGCTGCTCGACCAGGCGATTGCCGCCAAGGTCGCGTTTGTGCCAGGCGCGCCGTTCTATGCCAATGCTCCCGCGACCAACACGCTGCGGCTGTCGTTCGTCACCGTCTCACCGGAACGCATCCGGGAAGGCATTGCTATTTTAGGGAAATTGATCGCAGCCAATCTGGCGTTGTAATCATCACCACGAAACATGATCCAGGTTAATTAATCATGCGTCGACCAGCATTTGTCACGGGGATTTTGTAGACAAAAGGAAACAAGTATTACTCTTTTGCTCAGAGTGCTTGTATGATTGGGAACAAATCCTGACCAGCCGAGCCCTCCTGGATGTCCGTTTCTCTTTTGTCTGCAGCCCCTGCCCACCCTACCCGCCAGCAAGCCGTCCTCCTCGTGGACGACGACGCCGGCTGTCTCGGGGCGCTGCGCCTGACCATGCTGCAGCAGGGATACCAGACTTTTTTGGCGACGTCCGGCGAGCGCGCCATCGACATTGCACAGCGCATGCGGCCTGACCTGATCCTGCTCGATGTCGTGATGGATGGCATCGGCGGACTCGAGACATGCCGGCGCCTGCAAGCCCATCCGGCAACCGCTCACATTCCGGTCATCTTTATCAGCGCGCTGACCGACACCGACGATGTCGTGGCCGGCTTCGACGCCGGTGCAGTCGATTACATCAACAAACCGTTGCGGCTCGCGGAAGTGTGTGCCCGCGTGCGCGCGCAACTCCAGAAACGGTCACGCGACGACACCCAGCAACGCCAGAACGAACGCCTGCGCCTGATCGTCAACGGCATGGAAGAAGGACTGATGATCATCGAAGCGTCCGGGCGCATTCAATACAGCAACCCGGCCTGCGCACGGCACCTCGGTTACGACAGCACCGAGCTGGACGGCGCCGCATTAGGCCAACTGCTGAGTCCCGGCATCACGCAGGAGTACCTCGCGTATTTTGCGGCGTGGAGCGCAGATCCGGAAACGGTGCATCCGCGCGGCGCGCGCGAAGTGCAGATCCGGCGCCGCGACGGCACCACGCGCGCGATGGACCTGACGCTGACGCCAATGTTTGCCGGCGAGCCATTGTTTATCGGCTTGCTGCACGATATTACGCACCACAAACAGTCTGAAACCGCGCTGCAGCGTGCCGCCCTGCTCGATCCCCTGACCAAGATTGCCAACCGGCGCCATTTCGACAGTTTTCTCGAAAAGGAATGGCTGCGCGCCATCCGTTCATCCGAACCGCTGTCGCTGGTACTGATCGACGTCGATCACTTCAAGCTCTACAACGACACGCTGGGCCACGCTGCCGGCGATGCCTGCCTGCGCAAGGTCGCGGCCGCCTTGCAGTCGCATGCGCTGCGTCCGACCGACATCGCGGCGCGCTACGGCGGCGAAGAATTCGTGCTGTTGTTTGCCGAAACCAACGCCGACACCGCGGTCAAGCTGGCCGAGTCGATCCGCGCCCACATCGCGTCGCTCGAGTTGCCGAATCCGGGCTCGGGCACATCGCCGTGGGTGACGGTCAGTGTCGGCGTGGCCACGCTGGTGCCGAGCCAGCGCGACGATATGGAAACATTCTTCGTGGCCGCCGACCGCGCCATGTACCTGGCCAAGGAAGCCGGGCGTAACCGCGTTGTTGCCGCGCCCACATCGCGCGGCAACCTGGCCTGGATGCCTTGAACAACGGCGGTATAATGCAGGCTCCTCGCACTGACCTGGCGCCGCCGTGAATCCACATCTCGAGCAACTCCATCCTTACCCGTTTGAAAAGCTGCGCCTGCTGTTTGGCGGCGTGACGCCGAACCCGGCTCTCGTCCCGATCAGCCTTGGCATCGGCGAACCAAAGCACCCGACGCCAGGGTTTATCCAGCGCGCCCTGACGCAAAACATCCAGGGCCTGGCCAGTTATCCGAGCACGCATGGCAGCGACGCGCTGCGCGAGGCAATTGCCGCCTGGCTGCAGCGCCGCTACGACGTGCCGCCACTCAACGCTGCCACGATGGTGCTGCCAGTCAATGGCTCGCGCGAAGCGCTGTTTGGCATTGCGCATTGCGTCGTCGACGCCAGCGCAGAAGGCCCGCTGGTGGTCTGCCCCAACCCGTTTTATCAAATTTACGAAGGCGCCGCCTACCTGGCCGGCGCCACGCCGTACTTCGTCAACTCCGAACCGGCGCGCAACTTCGCCTGCGATTACAGCAGCGTTCCGGCCGCCGTCTGGGAGCGCGTGCAATTGCTGTACCTGTGCTCGCCCGGCAACCCGACCGGCGCCACCGTGTCGCTGGACGACTGGCGCACGCTGTTCGCGCTATCCGACCGCTATGGTTTCGTCATCGCGTCCGACGAATGCTACTCAGAAATTTATCAGGGCGCGACGCCGCCGCTGGGCGCGCTTGAAGCGGCGCACCAGCTGGGCCGCAGCAGCGGCGAGCGTCCGTATGCCAACCTGGTGGTGTTTTCCAGTCTGTCGAAACGCTCGAACGTACCCGGCATGCGCTCAGGTTTCGTGGCCGGCGACCCGGTCGTACTGAAAAAATTCCTGCTGTACCGCACCTACAGCGGCGGGGCCATGGCGCCACCGGTGCAGGCCGCGTCCATTGCAGCCTGGGGCGATGAAGCTCACGTGCAGGAAAACCGCGCGCTGTACAAGGAAAAATTCACACTCATCACGCCGCTGCTGCGCACTGCCATCGATGTGGATTTGCCCGACGCTGGCTTCTATTTGTGGGCCGACGTGCGTCGCACCGGCCTCACCGATACCGACTTCGCCCGGCGCCTGTACGCCGAATATAGCGTCACCGTTTTGCCAGGCAGCTACCTTGCGCGCGACGCGCATGGCGTCAATCCGGGCACCGGCCGCATCCGCATGGCCCTCGTTGCCGAAGTCGACGAAGGGCTCGAAGCAGCCCAGCGTATCGTCCAGTTTTGCCAGAATCTTTAAATCAACCTTACATTCAATATGACCCAACAATTGCAAGCCATCATCGACACCGCCTGGGAACAGCGCGCCGACATCAACCCAGCCAACGCCAGCGCTGAAGTGCGCGACGCGGTGGCCCACGTCATCGCCGGCCTCGACGACGGCTCCCTGCGCGTGGCGCAAAAAACCGGCGCCGACTGGGTGGTCAACCAATGGCTGAAAAAAGCCGTGCTGCTGTCGTTCCGCCTGGAAAACAACAGCGTCATGTCGGGCGACGGCACGATGCAGTACTACGACAAGGTGCCGACCAAGTTTGCCAACTACACAGCCGACGATTTCGCCCGCGGCGGTTTCCGCGTGGTGCCGCCGGCAGTGGCCCGGCGCGGTTCGTTCATCGCCAAAAACGTGGTGTTGATGCCGTCATACGTGAACATCGGCGCGTATGTCGATGAAGGCTCGATGGTCGACGCGTGGGCCACGGTAGGTTCGTGCGCGCAGATTGGCAAGAACGTCCACCTGTCCGGCGGCGTCGGCATCGGCGGCGTGCTCGAACCGATGCAGGCCAACCCCACCATCATCGAAGACAACTGTTTCATCGGCGCCCGTTCGGAAATTGTCGAAGGCGTCATCGTCGAAGAGAATTCGGTCATTTCGATGGGCGTGTATATTGGCCAGTCGACCAAAATTTATGACCGTGCCACCGGCGAAGTCAGCTATGGCCGCGTACCGGCCGGCTCCGTCGTGGTGTCGGGCAACCTGCCATCGGCCGACGGCTCGCACAGCCTGTATTGCGCCGTGATCGTGAAACGTGTGGATGCAAAGACACGCGCAAAGACAGGCATCAACGAATTGTTACGCGGAATCTAAAAGCCCGTAGTTTCACTCGTGCAATAATGCATTGGCATATTTTACGTGGTATGGGTCGCCGCCTGCGCGGTGATGACGTCGACAGCTAAAGCGAGAGTTAACAATGGCAATGGAACGGCTGTTTCAGCTGATGAAAGAGAAGAACGCGTCGGACATGTTCTTCGCGGTGAATGCGCCGGTCCACATCAAGATCAACGGCAACCTGATCCCGATCAACCAGCACAAGCTCGAGGGCGTGAATATCGCGTCCCTGATTGCCGAAGTGGCGACACCGGAACAGATGGAAGAGCTGGAACGTGACAATGAGCTGAACATGGGCATCTCGGTGCCCAACCTCGGACGCTTCCGGATGTCGGCTTTTTGCCAGCGCGGCAGCCTGTCGGCGGTATTCCGTTTCGTGCCCGCCGTGATTCCGCCCCTGTCCGATCTTGGCCTGCCGTCTGTGCTGGCCGATCTGATCATGGAAAAGCGCGGCCTGATGCTGGTGGTTGGGGCCACCGGTTCGGGCAAGTCGACCACCATTGCGTCGATGCTGGACCATCGCAATGAGCTGCGCGCCGGCCATATCCTGACGCTCGAAGATCCGATCGAATACCTCTTCAAGCACAAGAAGTCGATCGTCAACCAGCGCGAAATTGGCAGCGATGCCACCAGCTTTGCGGTGGCGCTGCGCAATTCGATGCGGCAGGCGCCGGACTGCATTTTGATCGGCGAAATCCGCGACAAGGAAACCATGGCGGCCGCCCTCGCGTATGCCCAGTCCGGCCATTTGGTGCTGGCCACGCTGCACGCGAACAACAGCTACAACGCGCTGAACCGCATCATCAGCTTTTACCCGATCGAGAACCGCCCGGCGCTGCTGCAGGATTTGTCGTCGAGCGTGAAAGCCATCATTTCGCAGCGCCTGGTCAAGGCCGCTGCCGGCGGCACGCGCCATGCCGCCGTCGAAATCATGGTCAACACGCGTTACATTGCCGACCTGATCGAAAAAGGCGATATCGGCCAGATCAAGGATGCGATGGACCAGAGCCTGTCGCCAGGTTCGCAATCGTTTGAAACCGCGCTGGTGCAGCTGGTGCAATCGGGCCTGGTGGCGCAGGATGAAGCGCTGGCGAATGCCGACTCGGCCACCAATCTGCTGTGGCTCCTCAACAACGGCCCCGACAGCAAAACCCGCGACACCGCAGCGCCGGTCGTTGAAGATCCGACGGCGGCATCGTTCACCGAATTCACGCTGAACGCCTGATTTTTTTCAAGGCCGGGCGCCACGCCCGGCCCTTCTTTTCTACCTGCAATGACCATCACTCTCTACGGCATTCCCAATTGCAACACCGTCAAAAAAGCCCGTACCTGGCTGGCTGACAACCACATCGATTTTACGTTCCACGACTTCAAAAAGCAGGGCCTCGACCGCGCCACCGCTGCCGCCTGGCTTGACGCGCGCGACTGGGAAGTGCTGATCAACCGCAAAGGCACGACGTGGCGCAATTTGTCGGATGAACAGAAAGCCACGGTCACCGACAAGGCGTCCGCGCTGGAACTGATGCTGGCGACGACGTCGGTCATCAAGCGCCCGGTGCTCCAAGGCGCCGGGGCGCTGCAAGTTGGCTTCACGCCGGACCTGTACGCGGGCGTGTTCAAATGAGCGCCACATTGCAGCTGGCCAAAGCGCTCATCGCCCGTTCATCGATCACGCCGGAAGACAAGGATTGCCAGCAGCAGTTGATCGCGCTCCTTGAACCCCTCGGCTTCGTCTGCGAAACGATTCTGTCGAACGGCGTCACCAATCTGTGGGCCCGGCGCGGCACCGCGTCGCCCGTGTTCGTGTTCGCCGGTCACACAGATGTGGTGCCGACCGGTCCGACCGAACAATGGGCGTCCGATCCATTCGTGCCAACGGAACGCGATGGCAAGCTGTATGGCCGCGGCGCGGCCGACATGAAGACGTCGATTGCGGCGATGGTCGTCGCGTGCCAGGAATTCATCGCAGCATGCCCGGATCACCGGGGCTCGATTGCCTTTCTCATCACCAGCGATGAAGAAGGCCCGGCTGTCGACGGCACCATCGTGGTGTGCAATCTGCTCGAACAACGCGGCGAGACGCTCGATTACTGCGTGGTGGGCGAGCCGACATCGTCAGCCACGCTGGGCGACATGATCAAGAATGGCCGGCGCGGTTCGCTGTCGGGCCGCCTGGTCGTCAAGGGCATCCAGGGGCACATCGCCTATCCGCATTTGGCGCGCAACCCCATTCATCAGGCCGCGCCCGCGCTGGCCGAACTGGCGGCCGAGGTATGGGATGCCGGCAACGACTACTATCTGCCGACGTCGTGGCAGATGTCGAATATCCAGGCTGGCACCGGCGCCAATAATGTGATCCCTGGCGCCCTCACCGTCGACTTCAATTTCCGCTTTTCGACCGCAAGTACAGCCGAAGGCTTGCAGCAGCGCGTCCACGCCATCCTCGACAAACATGACCTGGACTATGACGTGGACTGGACCTTGTCCGGCCACGCCTTCCTGACGCCGAAAGGCACGCTGTCGGACGCAATGGCCGGCGCGATCTTCGAGGAGACCGGCGTGACGACGGCGCTGTCGACGACCGGCGGGACCTCCGATGGCCGCTTCATCGCCCGCATCTGTCCGCAGGTGATAGAATTTGGCCCTCCGAACGCCAGCATCCACAAAATCGACGAACACGTCGCGCTGCGTTTCATCGATCCGCTGAAAAATATCTACCGCCGCACGCTCGAACGCCTGCTGGCCCCTTACTAAAATCAACATGAATTCGACACCCTTCTCCACGCCGCGCGATCTGCTGCGCTACGCTGTTTCCCGCTTCACTGCGGCCAAACTGTTTTTCGGCCACGGCAGTGCAGAAGCGTTCGATGAAGCGGCCTATCTGATCCTGCATACGCTGCACCTGCCGCTCGACCGGCTCGATCCGTTCCTCGACGCGCGCCTGCTCGATAGCGAGGTGGCGCAAATCATGGCGGTCATCGAGCGCCGTGCAGTCGACCGCGTGCCGGCCGCCTACATCACCCATCAGGCGTGGTTGGGCACCTATCCTTTCTATGTCGACGAGCGCGTGCTGGTGCCGCGTTCCTTCATCGCCGAACTGATACCCGAATTTTTCAGCCCGTGGATCGCCGATCCGGATGCTGTCACCAACGTGCTGGAACTGTGCACCGGTTCCGGCTGCCTGGCGATCATGATGGCCGATGCGTTTGCCAACAGCGTGGTCGATGCGGTCGATATCTCGCAGGATGCGCTGGATGTGGCCGAACTGAATATCCGCGAATACAAGCTCGATGGGCGCGTCAATCCGATTGCGTCGGACCTGTACCAGAACGTCCCGCACAAAAAATACGACCTGATCGTGTCGAACCCGCCGTATGTCAACAGCGACTCGATGACGCGCCTGCCGCCCGAGTACCTGGTCGAGCCGCAGATTGCGCTGGCCGGCGGTGCCGACGGCATGGATCTGGTGCGTAAAATTATCGCCGGCGCAGCCGAACGTCTGACGCCGGACGGCATCCTGATCGTCGAAATCGGCAACGAGTATGACTACGCCGAAGCTGCGTTCGGCCACCTCGGCCTGACGTGGCTCTCGACCAGCACCGGCGACGACGCCGTCTTCCTGCTGCGCGCCGAGCAGTTGCAGAACCTCTGATTCAAATACCTTTTTAAGACTACCGATGATCCGTTTCCTGAATGTTAGCCTGATGCGCGGCACCAAGCCGTTGCTCGAGAATGTAGACCTTACCCTGAACCCCGGCGACAAGATCGGCCTGATTGGCGCGAACGGTGCCGGCAAATCCAGCCTGTTCATGATGCTGCGGAACGAGCTGCATCCGGACCAGGGCGAGATCGACTTCCCGGCCAAATGGCGCATGGCGTACGTGGCCCAGGAAACGCCGGCGCTCGACCGCGCCGCGCTGGACTACGCGATCGACGGCGACGCCACGCTGCGCAAACTTGAATCCGAACTGGCCCGCCTCGAAAGCCTGCCGGACAACAATGAAAACGGACTCGCGATCGGCAATATCTACAGCGCGCTGGCCGATGCCGACGCGTACACGGTGCAGTCGCGCGGCGAGCAACTGCTGCTCGGCCTCGGCTTCTCGATCGAACAGATGAACCAGCCGGTGGCGAGTTTTTCGGGCGGCTGGCGCATGCGTCTGAACCTGGCGCAGGCGCTGATGTGCCCATCCGATCTGCTGCTGCTCGATGAACCGACCAATCACCTGGATCTGGACGCGATCATCTGGCTGGAAGACTGGCTCAAGAAATATCCCGGCACCCTGATCATCATCTCCCACGATCGCGACTTCCTCGATGAAGTCGTCAACGTGATCGTGCACATCGACGAGCGCAAGCTGAAACGCTACACGGCCAACTACTCCGGCTTCGAGCGCCAGCGCGCAGCGCAGATGATCCTCGCTGCCGGCGCACTGGAAAAACAGACACGCCAGCGTGCCCACCTCGAGTCATTTGTAAACCGTTTCAAGGCGCAGGCCTCGAAAGCGCGCCAGGCCCAGAGCCGCATGAAGGCGCTGGCCAAGATGGAAGAACTGGCTCCGCTGCGCGCTGCCGCCGAATTCTCGTTTGAATTCCGTGAACCGCTGGCCGCGCCAAATCCGCTGCTGGTGATGGAAGACGTGAATGCGGGTTACCACATCAAGGATGAACACGGCGACGTCATTGGCGACAAGACCATCGTCAGCAATATCAAATTCTCGCTGCAGATCGGCCAGCGCATCGGCCTGCTGGGCGTCAACGGCGCCGGTAAATCGACGCTGATCAAAACCATCGCCGGCGAACTGGCGCCGCTGACCGGCGACGCCACGATGGGCAAAGGTTTGTCGATCGGTTACTTCGCCCAGCACCAGGTCGAGATGCTGCGCCACGACGAATCGCCGCTGTGGCACTTGTCTAAAATTGCACCGACCACGCGCGAGCAGGAACTGCGCAATTTCCTCGGCGGCTTCAACTTCCCCGGCACCATGGTGACCAGCTCGATCGCCCCGTTTTCCGGCGGCGAAAAGGCGCGCCTGGCGCTGGCACTGATCGTCTGGCAGCGTCCGAACCTGCTGCTGCTCGATGAGCCGACCAATCACCTGGATCTGGAAACCCGTGAAGCGCTGACGATGGCGCTGGCGCAGTTCGAAGGCACGCTGGTCGTGGTCTCCCACGATCGCCACCTGCTGCGCGCCACCACCGACCAGTTCATCATCGTTGCCGACGGTCGCCTGCAGCCGTTCGACGGCGACCTGGACGACTACAAGGACTGGCTGTTCCAGACCAAGCTGGGCAAAGGCACGACAGTATTGCCAGCGGCCGGCAAGGAAAACAAGACAGCCTTCCCGGTGTCTGAACCGGTCGCACCGGCCGCACCGGTCGTCGACAAGAAAGAGCAAAAGCGCCAGGACGCCGAGCAGCGCCAGCGCACCGCGACGCTGCGCAAGCCGCTGGAAACGAAGGTCAAAGCGCTCGAAACGCAGATCGCCAAGCGCAATGAGCAAAAGGCGCTGGTCGATGCGCAATTGGCTGCCCCGGCCATTTACGATGCGACCAACAAGGCCAAGTTGAAAACGCTGATGGCCGACCAGGCGTATTACACGAAGGACCTGGCGCAACTGGAAGGCGAGTGGCTGGGACTGCAGGAGCAGCTCGAAGCGCTGGTGTAAGTTTTACTGAGGTCAAACGTCAAACGTCAAACGTCGAACGTCAGCCGAACGTCATTCAGACCAGGCATTCGCGCTTGTGATGACCGACCGTCATCAGCTTGTCGATGTCGATCAGGATCAGGCGCCGCGCGCCCGATTCGCCAAGACCGAGCAGATAGTCGGCCGGCGTGCTGTGACCGGTACACGGCAGCGCGGTGATCTGATCGGCGCGCAGGTTGACGGTGCCGTTGACAGTTTCGACGACCATCCCGATCACGCAATGCGCCAGAGTCAGGATGATCACATGGCTCGGCGCGTCCGGCAGCATGGCCTCTTGCGCAAAGGCGGCGCGCAGATCGACGATGGGCATGATGACGCCCGGCTCGCCACGCACACGTGCCACGCCCGGCACCATGCCGCGTGCATCGGCGAAGCGCCCGAGGGCATCGAGCGGGCACAATTGCAGCACCTGGCGCGCGTCCAGGCCGTACTCCTGCCCTCCCAGCGAAAAGCTTAAAAAAGCACGCGTGCTGTCCTGTGACATGGCTGATCCTCCGGACGGAAGCTGCCATCGTAGGCGCGGGTTTGCGCACAACGCTTGACCATCCTCAAAGTTTCAAATAGCTATTGGACAAGATACAATAGCCATTACCGTGTAGTTCATTCAATAAGGCGTAACAGCGATGTTCAAGTGGTTGCAGCGAATGTTGAACGGTCAGGCGCCAGCGCCTGCAGCAAGCACGGCGCCTGTCGGTCCGCCATCTGTCGCGACGTCGTCCCATGCCCAGCCGTCGGCACACGGCAAGCGCGTGGTTTCGTTCGACCAGGCCGACCGCGTCAACAGCGCCTACGACAGCTGGCTGTTCGCGCGCGGTGAAGACAGCGGCCTCGATCTGTCGCCCCTCGAAAGCCAGGTCCTGGACGCGCTGGCCGCGATCGTGTCTTCGCAGCAGTCCGGCGCGGCACTGGTGCGGCGCATGCCCGGCCTGATCCCGCAACTGCTGCAAAGCCTGCGCAGCGATACGTTTTCGGGCGCGGCGCTGTCCCGCACCATTTCCAGCGACGTGGTGCTGGTGGCAGCCGTCGTGCGGCTGGCAAATACTGCGTACCAGGGCACCGCCAACAGCATCGCCAGCGTCGAGCACGCGGTCATGCTGATCGGCCAGGAAGGCCTGCGCCAGCTGATTACCAGTGTCGCCTTCCGCCCGATCATCGACATGAATTCGGGCCACTACACGCGCACGCTCGCGCCGCTGTTGTGGGAGCACGCCGAGCGCTGTGCGGCCGCGAACCGGGCGCTGGCAGAAGAACTGGGCATCGAACCTTTCGAAGCATTCCTGGCTGGCCTGGTGCAGAACGTCGGCCTGATCGTCGCGCTGCGCGTGATGGACCAGGTGGCAAAAAACGACGCGTCGCTCGGGTCCGAACTGTTTTGTGCCCGCCTGGTGCGCGATGCGCGCGCGCTCACGTGCAGCATCGGCCGCGAGTGGCATTTTCCCGAGGCGGTGACACGCGCGCTGGCCGAGCAGGACGGCGCGCAAAAAGGTGTGCAGCTGTCGCCTCTCGGCCAGTTGCTGATGCTCACCGACTATCTCGGCAAAGTGCGTGAACTGATCGGACAGGGTCGCCTCGGCCATGCCGATCCGGCGCTGATGGCCGGCCTGCCCGACTACGCGCCGCGCCTGTATGCAGCCCTGGCGCCACCGGTGGCATGAGCGTTTTTTTGAATCCGGACGAAGTGGAGCTGTCCGCGATCCGCGCTCAGGGACCGGGCGGGCAAAACGTCAACAAGGTGTCGTGCGCCGTGCATGCGCGCTTCGATATCAATGCATCCTCGCTGCCTGCGGCGGTAAAGGAACGCCTGCTGCGCCTGGCCGACAGCCGCGTTACGCAGGATGGCGTGCTGGTTCTCAAAGCCCAGCAATCGCGCAGCCTCGAACAGAACAAGGCCGATGCGCTGGCACGCCTGCAGGCGCTGGTCGATGCGGCAGCAGTGGTGCCGGTGCTGCGCCGGGCCACGCGTCCGACGCGCTCGTCGCAGCGGCGCAGGCTCGATGAAAAGACGAAGAGCGGCCAGACCAAAGCGCTGCGCGGACGCGTCGTCGACTAGCGCCGTCAGCAGCCAACGCTTTCGCTGGTCCAGCGAAATTCTCCGCTCGCCCCCGCATACAACAACTGCGACGCGGCCGCGGTGCGCAGGCGGGCCTTGATGTCGCGCGGCGACAGGTCGTAAGCACGCGTGCCATCGGGACTGAACGGCAGCGCGCGCACCTGGGTGTCGCCGCGCAGCTCATCGATCGACACCGACGACACCAGGCTGGAGTCGCTGCGTTGCTGCACCAGCTTGTCGATCAACGCCTGGCCGGCTTGCTGCTCGGTCTCGGCGGCTTTGGTGTCCAGCGAAATTTTGCCGATGGCTTTCAGCTGCGGGCCCACGGCCACTGCCATTTTCTGGAACGTCGGCAGCTGCTCCGGTGTCAGCGTGATTTCGTTCTTGCGCACCTTCGACGCCAGCGTCACGTAACGGCGCACCTCGGGTTCGCCGGTGAGACTGTCGACTTCGGCCTTGAGGTGGGCGATGCGCGCGCCAAATTGCGCCACGCGGGTGCCGACCTGGGTGATGACTTCATCGATTTTGCTGCAGTCCGGGCGCAACGCCAGTACCAGCATTTCGCTGTCGCGCCGGGGCATGCTTGAACCAACCGTCACCTGGCGCCCCGCCAACGCGCAGCCTTCGGCCTGGCCGACATTGACAATGTCGCCGATGATGTCGCAGTTGACTGCATGCTCCACGCGCACCACGGTGCCCGAAATGACGCAGTTCTCGGCGCGCTGCAACGTGACGGTGCCGGCCCTGGCCTGAATGACCGCGCCCGATGCCACGCCTTCGATCGTGATGTCGCCGCGCTTGTTGGTGGCGGTGCCGCCCACCAGGTTGCGCGACAGCAGAATCAGGCCACCGCGGGAGATGATCTTGCCAAATACGTCGGCGTGGAGCGTGATGCCCTCGCCTTCGATGACGCGCATTTCCTGGACTTCGCCAAACTCTTCGTAGTCGCCGGTGAGCTGTAAATTACCGGTGGTGCGTCCGCTGACGCCGTCGTGACTGATGATCTTGGCGTCGATCGAGATTTTGCTGGTGGCCGGATCGACATTCAAAAAACCGGTTTGCTGCGCGACCAGAAATTCCGCGCCACCGGTGCGCTCGACGCGCGTGCCGCTGCCGGCCATCGCGCCCATGTCGGCGTCGCCTGGCACCGGTGGATCGATCGGCGCGCCGGACAGTTCCAGCCCGATGGTGCCTGGTTGCGCCGGCACCTTCTTCATCAGGCGCGTGCCCTGGGTGATTTGTGGAAAGCGGTTCTGAAACGACATCAGATCGAGCTTGCCGTTGGCGAGCTGCCTGGGCGCGTCGCTGCGGTGCAGCTCGTTTGAAACTTCGACGATATGGGCATCGATGCCCGGCTGCGGCGCCACGCGCGTGGCCACCGTTACCAGGCCGGCGGCATCGATGCCGGCGAGCGCCGTAAGTACCGCCGCAATGTCAATGCCGACGCGCACGCCGCGGCCCCACAGGTGGGCCACGAATTCATCGATGTCGAGACGCGCTGCAGTGTGCTGGCCGGGGACGGTGACCGGCTCGAACGTGTAATCGGCCACGCCATCGCCGATGCGCGGCTCGCGGTACAAGCCACGCCGCGCTGGCGCGAAGCTATCGATACCGGCGGCAAAACGCACCGCGCCGTCGGGCCCCGCAGTGCGCAGCGCTTGCGGGCCGACGTCGAACAGCAGCTTTTGCAGGACCGCATAATCGAGCCCGGTGAAATAGCGGCCGGACTGAATCAGCCGGTCGACATCGGCCAGCAGCACGCTGGTGCTGGCGGCGGAATCGGCAAACACCGCACCATCGCGCTGGAGTACGCTGCCGTGGCTTTGCGTGACCGGTCCGGGCGATATTGGCCCAACAGCTAGTTCAGTCGACACAACGCGCTCCATTCAATCTGTCCTGCACTCAACCCTGGAACCATCGATGCAACAGGGACATTATTCTCTAGCGTAACATGTTGTCCACTGTAAATAAACTATTTACAACGGAAAACCCTGCTTGTCGGGGACGCCGGGTGGCCGGCTACGCGAGCGTGCCAGAACAATAGCCCCGGAAAACAGCACCGCCGCCAGGATCCGGAGGGATCGTGGCGGCGGTGACCGATGACATCGGTGTACTAGCGGCGCGGCGTATTCGGATACAAATCGACGCCAGCTTCGTTGATCTGGCGGCGCAAATCGCGCCGCTCGTCCGGCGTCAGGCGACCGCTGTGACGCTGCGCATCGGCGTTGCGGTCCTGCTGCTGTTGCTGGCGACGCGCATCCTCGAGTGCACGCTGATCGAACCGGGGCGTCTCCTGGCGGGCATTGTTCCGGTCGTTGTGATCGTTACGATCATTGCGTTCATCGCGCGACTGGGACTGATCGTCCTTGCGAAAACCACCACGATCCTGGGCATGAGCAGGCGCCATTGCGACAACCGCCGTGGCGGCCAATACGCCAGCGATGGCGCAGCGACGGACAGCATGGGCAACCGACGTGACACCGCCGCGCACATTGGTGCGCAATACTGCCGTGATACTGGTGTAGTCGATTTTCATGGGGTGCTCCTCTTCCGCGATGCCTGATAAACGGATAAGCTCAAGGGACAGCGCACTAAAAACACTGGCACGCAGGCTTGATTGCGACGCTGAACTCCGGCTGGTTTCCAGTGTACGGGGGATCGTTTTGAGGTGTTAGACCGATTGGGTAAAGTTTGTAACAAGGTGTAATGGGTACAAAGGTGCCTGTTTTCGCAGGCGATAAGACGTTACCATAGCGATATGAATCTGACAAACTTGACAGCGATATGAATCCAACTTCGAGCACTGGCAACAACACTGCGGCCACCACGCCGCCCGCCCACACCGCCAAGATCATGGTCGTCGACGACGATGTGCGCTTGCGCGACCTGCTCCGGCGCTATCTGACGGAACAGGGTTTCAACGTCGTCACTGCCGAGAGTGCACCGGCCATGAACAAACTGTGGCTGCGCGAGCGCTACGATCTGCTGGTACTGGACCTGATGCTGCCGGGTGAAGACGGGCTGTCAATCTGCCGCCGCCTGCGTGGCGCCGGCGACATGACCCCGATCATCATGCTGACGGCCAAAGGCGAAGACGTCGACCGCATCGTGGGCCTCGAAATGGGCGCCGACGATTATCTGCCGAAGCCATTCAACCCACGCGAACTGGTGGCGCGCATCGGCGCAGTCCTGCGCCGCAAGGGTCCCGATGAAATTCCGGGCGCCCCCTCCGAAACACCGCAAACCTTCGAGTTCGGCCAGTTCGTCCTGGATCTTGGCACGCGCACGCTGAAAAAAGCCGGCGAAACCGTGCCGCTGACCACCGGCGAGTTTTCCGTTCTCAAAGTATTTGCACGCCACGCGCGCCAGCCGCTGTCGCGCGAAAAGCTGATGGAACTGGCGCGCGGGCGCGAGTACGAAGTGTTCGACCGCAGCCTCGACGTGCAAATTTCACGGTTGCGCAAACTGATCGAACCCGATCCATCGTCGCCGCTGTACATTCAGACGGTCTGGGGCCTCGGCTATGTGTTCATCCCTGAAGGCCAGCCGCGCTAGTGCCTTCACGATTGAACACCCTGGGGCTGTCGGCGCTGGCAGAACGCCGTCACTGGTTCCGCAGCGGCCTGTTCTGGCGCACCTTCTTCATGTTGTCGGTACTGACGATGCTGTCGATGGCGTCCTGGATCGGCATGCTCAATCGCGTGCAGCGCGACCCACAAGTGCAGCAGACCGCCGAACTGGTGGTCTCGGTAGTGACCATTACGAAAGCCGCACTGACCCACTCCGCGCCGGAGCTGCGGCGCGAGCTGTTGATCGAACTGGTGTCGAACGAAGGCATCCGCATCTTTTCGCTGCAGCCGACCGACACGGTCGAACCGCCGCCGGCCAACACCCTGATGCCGGAAATCGCTGCCAGCATCCGCGCAAAACTCGGTGCCGGCACCCGCATTTCGAGCCGTGTGAACGGTGTTGCGGGTTTCTGGATCAGCTTTAAAATCGACGATGACGAATACTGGCTGATGCTCGAGCGCGAACGCCTGGCCGGCCTGTCGGGCGTGCAGTGGCTTGGCTGGGCCGGCGTCGTCGGCGTGCTGTCGGTGCTTGGCGCAGCACTGATTTCCAGCCTGGTGAATTTGCCGCTGGCGCGCCTGACAGCCGCCGCGCGGGCAATTGCCAAAGGCGAACGGCCGGCACCCCTGCCCGAAAAAGGCTCGCAGGAGATCATCGAAGCGAACCGCAGTTTCAACCAGATGGTGGAAGATCTGGCGCAGGTCGAAAACGATCGTGCGGTGATCCTGGCCGGCATTTCGCACGACTTGCGCACGCCGCTCACGCGCATGCAGCTGGAACTGGAAATGGCGCCGCTGGACCAGTCTGCGCGCGAAGGCATGCAGTCCGACATCGCCCAGATGGACGCCATCATCGGCCAGTTCCTCGACTACGCGAAACCGACCGAGGCATCGAGCTTCGTGCCGGTGAATTTGTCGGACCTGCTGGAAGACAGCGCGCGCGAAGCGGCGCGCATGCCGGGCATGCAGGTGCATAGCGCGATTGCACCCGATGTGACGGTGCTGGGCAATGCAACCGATCTGCGCCGCGTGATCAACAACATCGTGGAAAACGCGCGCCGCTATGGCCGCACGCCGGACCGTGATGTGGTCGAGCTCGACATCCGCTGCACCATCAAACTGAACGGCCATGGCCGGCGCGCACTCGTCGAAATCCAGGACCACGGGCCCGGCGTGCCGGACGACCAGATCGCGCAGTTGCTGAAACCGTTTACGCGGCTGGACACCGCACGCGGCCAGGCCAACGGGGCCGGGCTGGGTCTTGCGATTGTCGATCGCGTGGTCAGCCGCCACAATGCCGAGCTGACAGTGCTTAACCGGGAAGGCGGCGGCCTGCTGCTGCAACTTTCGCTGCAGCTGGCCTGATATGCCGCTTCGATTAATACCAAAAGATACCTACGTCAAGTAAAAAGCAGTATTCTTGACACATTACCTGCATCAAGAATACCGCCATGCCTGTTTCCCCAGCGTCCCTCTCTGTTCCGCACCCATTCCCGACCCCGCAATGACGTCGCTCCGCTGGTTTTTCCTGATCCTCGGCGCGCTGCCCGTTGCCGTCTTTGCGCTGGAACATTTTGCGCCCAGCCACGCCGCCAGGATCTGCCTCACCCTCGAGCGGCTGTTCGCCGGCCTGTCGCTTGACAGCGCCAACATTCCCGGCGCAGACATGCCGTTCCTGGAAGGCGGCCATGGCGAGACCATCGTACTGATCCATGGCTTTGGCGCCGACAAGGACAATTTTGTCCGTACCGCCGCCTATCTGACGCGCCATTACCACGTGGTGATCCCGGATTTGCCGGGCTTCGGCGACGCCAGCCGCGACCTGGAAGCGGACTACTCCATCACGCAGCAAGCCGCCAATCTGCGCGCCTTTCTGTACAAGCTGGGACTCGAGCGGGTGCATCTGGGTGGCAGTTCGATGGGAGGATTCGTCGCAGCCGAATTTGCCGCGCGCTATCCTGACCTGGTGGCCAGCCTGTGGTTGCTGAGCCCGGCCGGCACCGCTGCCGGCCTGAACCAGGATCTGGAGCGCGAATACGCCGCCACTGGCGCGCTGCCGTGGCTGATCCCGACCGTGGAATCGTTCGACCAGCTGCTACGCGCAACAACCGTGCGCCCGTACTTCCTGCCGCGCAGCACGCGCCGGCGCCTGGCATTGCGAGGTGCCGCAGATTATCCGTTGCACGTGCGCGTCATGCGCGAGTTGCAGAACTCCCAGTTCATTGAATCGCGCTATTTCCGGATCGAGACACCGGCGCTGATTGTGTGGGGCAGCGGCGACCGGATCCACCAGCCGGCCGGTGCCGATGCGCTGCAAGCCATCATGCCAAACAGCCGCGTGATCCGCATGCCCGGCATCGGCCACTTGCCAATGGTCGAGGCGCCGCGTCGTTGTGCGCGCGATTACCTGGCCTTCCTGGCGACACTGCCGGTTCAGTCAGCGTAATCAAACTGCAACAATGTTGGGTTTTTGATAGCAATTTTGTACAGAGGGTGAGTCAGCGAACATACCCAAGGGCATGACCGGACCAGAATGGCGCCATCGACTCTGGAGCACCATCATGAACCGCCTTGCCACCCGCCTTCCCGCCTGCCTGATCCTGTGCACCGCACTGGGCGCTTTATCCTTGCCCACCGCCCAGGCCGGCAGCACGATAAATAAATGCATCGACCATGCCGGACGCGTCACGCTCACCGACCAGGCATGCGATGCAAGCAGCGTCAGCAGCACAGTAGCGGTGCCAGGCATGGCGTCAGCGGTCGAGGTAGTCCCGGCAGCCTCGATCATTGTGGTGCCCCGCCAGAAGCGCTGGACGCCCGCACCATTTGCCCCGGGCAGCGTGCACGCCGCACTGGCTGGCGACATGGCGACGATGAAACAGGCGCGAGTCAATCTGATGCTGCAGGACGCGGTGCCGCGTAACCGGCTGGCTTCGCTCGAGCGTTAAAGGAGCCGTTAAAACAGGCGTTAAAAGCAGGCGCTAAAGCAGGCGTTACACCGGCCGCAACAGGACGCGGGGCTGGATATCGCTCACCGCAAACGATTCAGGCAACACGCCCCCATCGATGAAACTGGCGGACGACTGGGCCCGCAAGATGGCATCGAACGGCTGCGCGCAAGCCACGGCGTCGCCCTGAATATAGTCGACACCGATGCGTGACAATATCTGCACGGTTGCCATGTCGTTGGCACCGACGGCTGCTGTCTGCATGCCGAGCTTGCGTGCCATCAGCACTATCGTTTCGATGATGGCGGCATTGGCCGGATGCAGGGCGATGTCGGCGACCAGTGCGGCGTCGATTTTGAGCAGATCTGCCGGCAGCTCTTTCATCCACGAAAACGAACTGAGCGCGCTGCCGAATTCATCCAGCGCCACGACAACGCCGAAGCTGCGCAACTGCTCCATGAAGCGCCGGGTATTGTCCAGGTCCTGCAGGGCGACCGGTTCGGCGATGGTGAGGCACACATGCCCTGCCACATGTCTGTACTGGCGCAGGATTGCCAGCATTTCCACCACGAAGTTTTCATCGTTCAAAGCGGCGCCGGATAGTTTGATGCACGCAAAAAACACCGCTGGCAGCTGCGCCACGTGGCGCGCGATCCAGTCCAGCGTGGTGGTCAGCAACCAACGGTCGATGATACCGGCGCGGCCACTGTTGAGAGCTGCGGCAAGGATGGGGCTCGCGCGCAAGATGCTGCCATCCGTTTCACGCATCCGCAGCTGCACCGAGACATTCAGCGAATCCCACGGCGCCGCCACCGCAAGCACGGGCTGCATTTCGAGGAACATGCCCTCCATCGCATTTGGACTCGACAGGCGCGCCACCAGCGCCGACTCTCCCGCGCGCGCATGCGCGACCGTGCAGCCACCGGCGCGTGCGCGTGCGTCGCGGCAGGCGCGGTCGGCGCTGGCGATGGCATCGGCCATCAGCATGCCTGACGCAACCTCGATCACACCCAGCGTTGCGTGCACGGTGAACGCCTTGTCGCCAACCAGGTAAGGCATGCTGCCAATGCGATCGACAATTGTGCTGCACGCCAGCGTAGCGACGGCGAGCGGCGACTGCGGCATCAGGATGACGAAAGCATCGCCGCCGATGCGCCCGACCTGCTGGCCTGCAGTCAGGACGCCGCCTATCCGTTCGCAGACTTGCTTCAGCACTTCTTCGCCGGCGCCACGGCCGTACAGATCGCTGATCAGTCTGAATCGGTCGAGCGTCAGAAAGGCCAGTACCAGTGCCGGTCCACTGCCAGGCGCGCCGCCGGACCGGGCGTAGGTTTCCTCGATCCCACGACGATTGAGCGCGCCTGTGAGCGCATCGCGGTGCGTCATCCGCTGCAGGGTATCGCGGGTTCTGGCCGCTTCGGTAATGTCGTCCAGCACGCACTCGATGCGGGCTCCGGCCAGCATCGCGCGCACCATGAAGCGACGCGCACCGTGCGGCTGCTCGATGTCCATTTCGGCCAGCTGCCCGTCAATGGCCAGCGCGTACAGGCGAGTCCAGCTGCCGGCGCTGAACAACTGTTCCCACCGCGTGTGGCCACTGACAATCGTCACGTCGTCCAGCATGGCGCAGAATGCCGGATTGGCGAACAGAAAGCGCCCGCCCAGATCGACCGTAAACAGGCCGGCCGGCACCGCATCCCACGCCTGGCAGCGCCCGGCTTCCGAGGCCAGTTGCTGCCCCCGCCCGGCGCGCGCCCGTTCGGCCACTGCGAGAGCGGCGAACAATGTCGATACGAGCGCGGCGGTGACGCTGTCGGTCATGTCGGCCAACGCGCGCATGTCGAACGCCTCGGCCAGGATGCGCGACATGCCCGACATGAAACTGACGGCCAGCGACAACGCGAACCAGGTTGCCACCAGGCTGCGCGCCACGAACAGGATGCGGAGCAGGTCGAACATCACCATCGCAATGCCAAGCGCCACGAGCACCCACAACAGCGGCACAAAAATGGGAAACGGCAAGGTCAACGAGGCCACGAGCGTGGGCAGACACAGCCATTGCACTATGCGCAGCGGCAACTGCTGGCGCAGGCGCTGGTGGTGCTCGCCCAGCAGCATCTGGTACAGGGTCACCAGCGCGATGGCGAACAGGACCACTGTCACGCGCTGGCTGACCATCAGCCAGTCGGGCGGAAGAATCTGGCCCAGCCACTGGTAATCCCAGCCCGCCATCATGGCGCCAATGCGCAGGTTCAGCACCAGCCAGCCGGCAAACACCAGGTACAGCAAGCGCCGCTCCACCGCCGCCATGATCACCATGAACAGCGCCAGCATGGTCATGCCGCCATCCAGCAGACCCGACTTGCGATGATATTGATCGACGGATTTTTCGAATTCATCGGCCGACCATTGCACCACATTCAAATGGCCCGGTCCGGCAAACGTCGCGCGACACAGCAGTTGGGCCGGCAGGAACACCAGGCGCAGCGCAAATCCGGCTTTGGCAACACTCAGCGTGGGTCGCGTCGATGCATCGGGAATATTTTTGGCCGCACTGCCGATCATGGCCATGCCGGCAGTGTCCCAACAGGTCAGGTCGCGTGCATGCCGCGACGGAAATTCGATCACACTCGCGGCACCCACGCGGTATACCGGTTCCGCGAGAAACCAGAATGGCGTTTCCTGGCGCCGGGTATCGAATGCAGTTACCGGAAGTAATAACTGCAACTTTTCGAGAGCGGCCTGTGGCGTGGCAGTTTTTTGGTCCTGCGCCACGACGCGGATGCTGAGCGGACTGTTCGCACTGAACCGGTACTGGTCATGCCAGGCCACCAGCGCAATCAGCGAGACAAGGGCAATTGCCGCCGGAATGACGTAACAGGCCGCAATCTGAAGGATGCGTGACAGCACCGCCTGTACCCTGGCGGGAAAGCTGGGGTGTTTCTGCTGAGGCAATGTAAACATGGCGTTATCACGAACGAATGAAGGGGTTATTGCAGTACATCAAGTGCAACGCTTGGTTACAAGAATAGCGCATAAGTAGTCATGCTGCGATGCAATATTTTATATTTGACTATTTTGCACGTCCGCTGTAGTGGACAAAACAGCGCTGCTGCCCCTTGCGGATCGTTCGACTTCATGCAAATGCAATAATTCGTGGTTGTATGCACGCAACCACGTAACGTGCATGAAAAATGACTGTAAGTGGATGCACGTAGAAAAATTGCCAAGATCTTCGCGAAAAAGACATGAGCTGATGACAAAACCCGCATTGGGCAAGTGGTCGGTGAAGATCGATAACCCAGGGGCGTCGGAATTTGTCCTGGACCGTTGGCACCGTGCTGTGCGCAGACATGACAAGCCGCGGCAATCGTTCGTGCGGGTCCGGATACGGCGGTAAGCGAATTTTTTGTTGGTCGCCTAGTGGTCATCGTTGACAGAGAATAGACGAGGCCGGCCTTTCAATACCGGCGCTCCCGATCGTACTGAACGGCACCCAACGGCGAGGGGTCAGTTCCAAGGCGAGGGGTCGGGTCAAAGGCGAGGGGTCAGTTCCGGCGACCGGACATTTCTGAACCTTTTCCAGTTACTTTTGTCGGCGCAGGTGCGTCAGCCTGGCGAAATACATGATCACTCATGCAAAAAATCTCAGGAATGAGATCGCCAGATTTGCGCGACAAGGAACCGACGAAAAAGTTCGAAAATGTCCGTTTGCCGGAACTGACCCCGCTGTGAATTGGCTATTGTTGACCGGGAATTGGCGAGGCCCGCCTTGAAAATACCAGCGCTGCCCCGATCGCGCCGACCGGCACCCTACAAATACGAGGGTCATTGCCGGCGATCGGATATTTCACTTTCAGTTGCGCCCCAGCGCCGGCTTGTCGGCGCGGCCCCTGCCCGCTTCGTCGAGCCGGAATGCGCTGACCAGCTGCGCCAGTGCATGTGCCATTTCCTGCAGCGACTGCGCACTGGCCGCAGCCTGCTCCACCAATGCGGCGTTCTGCTGAGTCACGTCGTCCATGCCGATGACCGCCTGGTTGATCTGGTCGATGCCCTGCGTCTGCTCCACGCTGGCCAGGCTGATGTCGCCGATGATCGCGCTGACCTGGTCGATGCGGCTGACAATGGCAGTCATGGCCAGCCCGGCGTCGGCGACCTGGCGGCTGCCAGCGCCCACTTCGCTCAGCGACGCAGCGATCAGCACGCGGATTTCGCTGGCGGCAGTGGCCGAGCGCTGTGCCAACGTGCGCACTTCGGAAGCGACCACGGCAAATCCGCGGCCCTGCTCGCCGGCCCGCGCAGCTTCTACCGCAGCATTCAGCGCCAGGATATTGGTCTGGAAGGCGATGCTGTCGATCACGCCGATGATGTCGCCGATGCGCGCGGAGGTCTGCTCGATCGCGCCCATCGTCGCCACCACGCCGGTGACCACGGTCCCGCCGTCACGTGCCGCCTGCGCCGCATCCTGTGCCAGCTGCCGCGCGTGCGCAGCGTGGTCATTGTTCTGGCGCACGGTGCTGGTCAGTTCTTCCATCGCCGCCGCCGTCTGTTCGAGCGAACTGGCTTGCGCTTCGGTGCGGGCCGACAGATCCAGGTTGCCGGCGGCGATCTGCTGCGACGCCGCGGCAATGGCGCTGGCATGGCTCCGGATCCGGCCCACGGTGCTGGAGAGTTCGTGCTGCATGGTGCCAATTGCCTGGAGCAGGCTGCCGTCGGCCACGCCGTCCTGCGGCACGGCGGCCGACAGATCCTTGGCGGCGATGCGGCGCGTGACAGCCGCAGCGTAGGCCGGATCGCCGCCCAGTGTCCGGTTCACCGAGCGCACCAGGCGCCAGCCAAGCACACTGATGACGGCCAGCGCGACTGCAATGAACGCCATGAAGGTCTGCGCCGATTGCCAGTAAAGCGCATCGATGTCGTCATTGAAAAACCCGGTGCCTATCCACCAGCCCCACGGTTCGAACGCAATCAACCCATTCAGTTTGGCCGCCATCGCGCCGGTTTTCGGGTGCTTCGTTTTCATCTCGACCAGCGCGATGCGATTCTGCGCCAGCGCGGCGCGGTAGGCCTCCGCGTCGGGCCTGCCGTCCATCGTTTCGCCAACCGCGATCTGGCCGATATTCGCCGGATTCGGATGCACCAGATTCAGCCCCGATGGCAGACGCACCCAGTAATAACTTTTCCCTTCATTGTTCAGTTGCGACAGCGCCTCCTTTGCGGCCGTCTGCGCCTGCTCCCGGGTCAGCTGACCATTTTTTTGCAGACCGTAATAATGGTCCACCAGGTGTTCGCCCATCATCAACATATTGCTGATCTGGGCGTGGCGGTCGGCCAGCATGGCGCTGTGCAGCGTGCGCAGGCTGAGTGCGCCGAGTGTGGCCAGGGCCAGCAGCGCGGCGCCCACCAGCAGGATCAGCCGGGTAGAAACTTTCATGAGATGCTTTCGAAAACGGGGAAAAATGGCGAACGGGCGCCGCAAGCGGGACCGGCTCAGCCATGGGAATGCAAAGGAACGACAGTTACAGCGGTGGCGTGCGGTGGGCCGTAAAATATTCGGGCCGGAGTTTGCGCGTGATCTCCAGTACCGGCAGCACATGGTCGAGGTGCTCGCGCATGGCCTGCACCGCCAGCGCCGGATCGCCGGACGCAATCGCGGCGACCACGGCCCGGTGTTCCAGCAGCACTTCACCGAGGCGCCCGGCCAGCGGCAGCGTCAACTGGCGATAACGATCGATCTGGGTTTTCGCCTGCAGGATCATCGGCCACACGCCGGGATAGCCGGACAGTTCGGCCAACGCAGCGTGGAACATTTCGTCGCTGCGGTGAAACGCGCGCAAATCGGTTGCCTCGACGGCGGCGGCCTGCATGGCCAGGATGCCGTCCAGGCGCGCCATGCCTTCATCGGAACGGCGCTCGGCGGCTTTTTCGATGATCGCCGCTTCCAGTGCATTCCGCACCAGCATGGCTTCTTCGAGCGCGTCGAGCGGAATGCGCGCGACAAATGTGCCGGAGCGCGGCACCACGTCGATGAGGCCTTCGTCGGCCAGCCGCTGCACCGCTTCATGCACCGGCGTGCGGCTGATGCCCAGCTCTTCGGCGATGTCGCGTTCGACGATACGGGTGCCCGGCACCAGCGTCATCTCGACGATGCGCTGGCGCAGTTGCAGGTAGACACGGCGCGCCGCGCTGACACCGGCTTCAAGATCGGCGGCAGCGGGAGCGTCGGGAATGTCGGAAATCGGTGACGAGATGGTCATGGCGAATAGTTTATCCAAACTGCAGTGATTCGTGGGTTAAATCTGGCCATCGATCTGGCCATCGATCCGCCCATCGATCCGCCCATCGATCCGGCCCATCGCCGGCATCGCCTCGAGTGCAATGATGGCGCCGCGCTGGCCGATCACGGCGCCCGCCAGCCGGTGCCCTGCCGCTGCCGCCTGTTGCGCGCTGCTTCCCTGCATGCGCGCGGCCAGGTAAGCAGCGCCAAACGAGTCGCCGGCAGCCGTGGTATCGACGACATTGGCCACCGCAGGTGTGGCCACTTCATCGAGGCAGCCGTCGGCCCACACCAAGCACGGCGCCGCGCCGCACTTGACCACCACTTCGGCCACGCCCAGCGCGCGCGCTGCCGCAATCACGGCCGCAGCGTCGCGCTCACCGTACAGCGCCACTTCATCGTCCAGCGTCAGCAGCGCGATGCTGGTGTGGCGCAGCACGCGCGCATACACGTCACGCGCCACCTCCGCGCTTTCCCACAGGCGTGGGCGGTAGTTATTGTCGAAGACGACAGTGCCGCCGGCAGCGCGGCACTGCACCAGCGCGGCAATCAGCAATTCCCGGTCGGCGGGAGACAGGATGGCAAGACTGATGCCGGATACGCACACCATGCGCGCGTGCGCCAGTTGCAGCAGTACGGCGCCGGCAGTCGGTCCGTGCAGCCATTCGCGCGCGGCCGAATCGCGCCGCCAGTAATGAAAGCGGCGCTCGCCGGCAGGATCGGTTTCGATCAGGTAGATGCCTGGCAGCTTCGCTTCCAGCCTTTGCACGCAGTCGGTATCGATCCCCTCGCCGGCCCAGGCGGCACACATTTCGTCGGACATGCCGTCGGTGCCAAGGCCCGTCACATACGCCACCCGCTGCGGACCCAGCAAGCGCGCCAGGTACACGGCGGCATTGAGCGTATCGCCGCCGAAGCGGTAATCCATTCCGGCAGTATTCCCGATGCTGCGCTGCAGTTCGATCATGCATTCGCCAACGACGTAGACAGTATCAATCTGCATGAGGATAACCTTTATTAATCATATAAACAGTATGGCCAGCGTGAAAAAAGCCCAGCCGCAAGCGGACGGGGCCTGGATACAAGCAGGTGAAGATCAGTACTGGCCAGCCCAGGTCGAACCGAACAGGTTCGATGCGCCGATGGCCGGGAAGTCAACAAACGCGCGGCTGCAATCGAGTACTTTCGACGGCTCCACTGCCTGCGTCGGCACACCCACCATCACGTTGCGGTTGTCCGCCGTGGCGGTCAACGGCAGGTTGACACCCTTCAGCGTCAGCTTTGCATCCGACGACGTCACGGTGATGCTGCCCGGCGTATCGGCCACCACGTTCGTCATGGTGATGCCGAGCGGGTATTGCGGATTGCTGAAACCACCGGTATTCGCCTGGAAGCCCTGCAGCTTCACCGCCGACGTGCCCATGATACGCACGTTTTCCATCGTGATGTCATGGAAGTTCGGGAACAGCGGACCGGCCGTAGGTAAAGCCTTGGTGCTGTAGTACGGCGTGAACAGCAATGCATTTTCAGCGTCGCGGATGCAGATGTTTTTGTAGTGAACATTGCTCACTTCACCGCCACGGGCGTAATCTGACTTGATGCGCAGGCCTTCTTCCGATTTGGTGAACGCGTTGTCGTACACTTCGATGTTCGTCACGCCGGCATTGGTTTCGCTACCGACCGAAATGCCATGACCCCAGTAGATGTGGTTGTGCGCCACGACCATGCCGTACTTGCGGTCCGAACGCACATCGCGCTTGCCGTCGATGCCAAACAGGCCCGAGCCGGCTGGCGAAGGATTGGCACTGCCCTTGAACGCCATGTCGTCGTCGCCGGTCGACACGTAGTTATACGCAAACACGAAGTTTTTCAGATAACCGTCGAAGGACATCTTCGCTGCCGATTTTGCGGTGCTGCCGGTGTACAGCGTGTCGCTGATGGCTTTCGCTGCCGAACCCGGATCGAAGGCGTCGGTGTTCTTGACGTTGTCTTCGGTGAACGTGGCGCCGGTGTACAGCGGATTGCCGTTACCGGCCGGATTGGCAAATGCCGCCAGCGAAGGCGTCTGCACCTTCACGCCCCAGATCGTCAGGCCATCGACGCCGCTTGGCACCACGTGGAAGTTGGCGCTGTTATTCACCGAGATGCGGTACAGCGTCAGGTTCTTCGCATAGTTAAACACCATCATGCGGAAGTTCGACTGCGAACCGGAACCGGTGACGCCGTTCTGGACCATATTGCCCAGGTAAGCCAGGTCCCACCAGCTCATGTTGCGCGCCGACGATTTCGAATCGACGACAGTGCCGCCGTTATCGCACGACACGCCATCGGCAGCCTGCTTGCCGGTCGCGTACAGCGCGTACGTGTTCGAGCAGGTCATGTCGACCTTCATCAAAGGGTACAGCTTGTTGGTGGTGACGATTTCTGCGTAGCCGCGGCTGTCGATGCTGCCATCGCCCATCACGGCCGAGTTGACCATATTCGTCCCGCCAATCAGCGGCAGGCAGTTGCTCGAACTGCCGGCCTTGGTGGCGGACACCGCAGTATTGCCGCAATAGCTGCCCGCCGGATTTGGCGAGTACGCCATCACGTCGCGCGAAGCGTACAGGGTGACGCCCTTGTCGATCCACAGCGTGACGCCGGACGGCAGCGTCAATGGGCCGCTGATGAAACCATTGCCTGGGCCGGTGGAATTGACCACCAGACGGACGGCAAATTTGCTGGCTTTGTACGCCGGCTTGGCCAGCTCTTCACCGGACACGCCGGCGATGTTGATGTTGGCCAGCGCCGCGGTCTTCTGGGCGGCAGTGGCGGTGGCATCGGCGGCAGCGATTTTCGCGCCTACCTCCGCATCCACCGCAGCGCCGCAGGAGTCGAGTGCGGCCTGGATACGGGCCTGGTCCGGGTTGGCAGTAGC
>JALYUM010000082.1 GCA_030853745.1 Pseudomonadota bacterium
TCGGTGAGCGACTTGTACGATTCGATCAGCTCGACATATTTGCCGACCATGCCGATAGTGACTTCGTGCTGCGGGTTTTCCAGCGTGTGAATCAGCTTGGTCCACATCGACAGATCGGCCGGCGGCGCTTCGATACCCAGCGCTTCGCAGATGATCTGGTCGAGGCCCTGATCGTGCAGCACTTGCGGCACTTTGTAGATGGTGTCGACGTCCCACACCGAGATGACGGCATTCATTTCGACGTTCGAGAACAGCGAAATTTTTGCGCGCTCGTCGTCGGGAATCGGGCGGTCGGCGCGGCACAGCAAGGCGTTCGGCGAGATGCCGATTTCACGCAGTTTTTGCGCGCTGTGCTGGGTTGGCTTGGTTTTCAGTTCGCCGGCCGACGCAATGAACGGCACCAGTGTCAGGTGCACGAACGCGGCCGATTTGCGGCCCATACGCAGCGACAGCTGGCGTGCAGCCTCAAGGAATGGCAACGATTCGATATCGCCGACAGTGCCGCCAATTTCCACCAGCGCGACATCGAAACCTTCGGCGCCGCGGTGGATGTAATCCTGAATTTCGTTGGTGATGTGCGGAATCACCTGCACGGTTTTACCGAGGTACTCGCCGCGGCGTTCCTTGCGGATCACGGACTCGTAAATCTGGCCGGTGGTGAAGTTGTTCACCTTTTTCATGCGGGTGCTGATGAAGCGCTCGTAGTGGCCGAGGTCGAGGTCGGTCTCGGCGCCATCATCGGTCACGAATACTTCACCGTGCTGCATCGGGCTCATGGTGCCAGGATCGACGTTGATGTACGGATCCAGTTTCAGCATGGTGACTTTAAGACCGCGCGATTCGAGAATCGCAGCGAGAGAAGCGGCTGCGATCCCTTTACCCAGGGAAGACACGACGCCGCCGGTGACGAAGACAAATTTGGTCATTGCAGATGGTGCTGAATAGCACGTGCGGGAAATTGAGATTATACCTTAAAAGACCCCGCATTTCGAGGGCCGGGGGATTTTGGCTGACCTGCAATGGTGGTAGAACATTTACCACGCGTACAAAGACGTACTGAATTTACAACAGCGTCAGTCAAACCAGAAAATCCTGCTACTTCAGCAACTTATCAGGCTAGAATTACCATTCAGAAATATCCACGTGCTACCACAAGGTAAATTCATGCCCGATACTTTTGTTGTTTCACCCAAGCCATCCAGCCTCCCTGGCGAAACGCGCGCGCTGCCGCTGACCTTCACCGGCACTGGCGCCGAATATTTCCGCATCTGGATTGTGAACCTGCTGCTGACCATCATCACCTTCGGCATTTATTCGGCCTGGGCCAAGGTGCGGCGCCTGCAATACTTCGACCGGAATACCGCGCTCGACGGCGCCGCTTTCGATTTTCACGGCCGGCCGATGGCCATTTTGCAGGGCCGCATCCTTGCCGTGGTACTGGCGTTGAGCTACCAGTTTGCCATCGGCTTTTCGCTGACCGCCGCATTGATCGTCATCGGCGCGCTGCTGCTGGTATTGCCCTGGCTCCTGCGTGGCGCGCTGCGCTTCCGCCTGCACAATACCAGCTGGCGTGGCCTGCGTTTCAGCTTCACCGGCACCTCCCGGGAGGCATACGCCACCTTCATTCCCCCGATGGTGATCTTCATCCTGCCCGGTATTGCCACTGCCATGGCCGCCGGTGGGCCGCCCCGCGCGCCGTCGCCGTGGATCGGGCTGTTCGGCCTGTTGTACTTTCTCTGGCCCATCATGCATGCCGCCATCAAGCGCTACCAGCACGCTCATATCCAGTTCGGCGGTGTCGACTCGGTCTACACGCTCACATCGCGCCGCTTCTGGAAGCCTTACCTGGTCTTGTTCGGCACGTTCGTTCTGGCCGGCATCGTGGCCGCAGTGGTGGTGCCCATCATTCTCAAGGCTCTCCCTGGTTTTACCGGCAAAGCAGTCCTGGTCGGCCTGGCGCTCGCGAGCTATGTCGCGGCGTTGTCGAGCATTCCTTACATCCAGGCGCGGATCGGCAACATGGTCTGGTCGCACACCGGCTTTCCCGGCGTCACAATTGTGTCGGACATGACGTTTGGCGGCCTCTTCAAACTGTACGCGGTCAATACCGTTTTCACCGTGTTGACGATTGGCCTGTTCCGCCCGTTTGCTGCAATACGTACCCAGCGCTACATCGTGGCGCACACGCACATTGCTGCCAGCGTCGATATCGATGCGCTCGTCGATGCCGGCAAAGGCCGTGACGTGAATGCTGTCGGCGACGGCGCTGCCGATTTCCTTGGCATCGATTTCGCGCTGTAAATGTCGATACCGGCCTATTACGGCGATGGCCGCAGTGCCCGCCGGCATGCGGTAACGCTGTTCCGCAATGCCGGCTCCCTGTGCGTGGCAGGCGAGCACGCCGATGCCAGTTATCCGCTGGCAAGCATTCGCCTGACCGAGCCGTTTGCCCACGCGCCGAGCATGGTCTGGTTCGATGACGGCGCGCACTGCGAAATCGCTGCGGAGCACGCTCCGGCGCTGGCGGCCCTGCTCGGACAGCGCCCGTCGCTGGTCGTGCGCGGGCAGCGTCAGTGGCGCGTGGCGCTGCCCGCGATTGCGCTGGTGGTGGCAGTGATTGCGGCCGGTGCGGTCTGGGGCCTGCCGGTTGCCGCCAACGCCCTGACCGCCATGTTGCCGCGCCGCGCAGACCTGCGCATCGGCGAGATCACCCGTGACGCCCTCACCCGGCAAGGCCTGCTCACACCATCGACGATTGGCGCGGCGCAGCAGGGGGCAATTGCGCAGGTGTGGCAGCGCGTGCAGCCGGCCAGCCCACGCATGCCGATGACGCTGCTGATTCGCGCCATGCCAGTCACATTCGGTCCCAACGCGCTGGCACTGCCCGACGGCACGGTGATTCTCAACGACGCGATGGTGCACAAGATCCTCCGCAATACCACCGGCTTCGGGCCCACCAGTGCGGCCGCGCTGGCCGGTGTATTGAGCCATGAAATTGGCCATATCGAGGGCCGTCACAGCATGCGTGCCGTGGTGCGCGCGTCGCTCACCACGGCGTTTGCGGCTTACCTGTTCGGCGACTTCAGCGCGGTCGCTGCAGGCGCCCCGGCCATTCTGCTGGGCGCGCGCTACTCGCGCGCGATGGAAACCGAGGCCGACGACTACGCCATGGCCGCGCTACGGGCGCGCCGTCTGCCCCTGGTGCCACTGGCCGACCTGTTCCGGTCGCTGGACAGCGACCGGCCGCACGAAAAACCGCATGCAGGCTGGTTCGGCAACGCCACCAGCTATTTGTCCAGCCATCCGGGCTCGGCCGAACGCGCCGCGCGCTTGCGCGCTGCAGACGAAACCCCGCAGTGATCGCTTCGACCGAACCGGTCGCGTGCGGGCCGACAAGTGCAGGACAGACATGGCACATGACATTTACTGGCAGCGGCGCCGAATACTTCCGGCTCTGGATCGCCAACCTGCTGCTCGCGGTAGTCACGCTCGGCATCTATTCGGCCTGGGCCAAGGTGCGGCGCATGCAGTATTTCGCGCGCAACACGCAGCTGGCCGGCGCCAGTATCGACTTTCGCGGCAGCCCGTGGGTGGTCCTGCGCGGACGCTTGCTGGCACTGCTCCTGCTGATTGCTTATCGCTTTACGTTCGGCATGGCGGCGCTGGCCTGGATAATGGCATTTCTGGCCGCCGTGGCGCTGCTGCCGGTGCTGATTCGTGGCGCCATGCGCTTTCGTCTGGCGAATACTTTTTACCGCGGCATCGCGTTCGATTTCGGCGGCGGCGTGGCCGACGGCTACCGCGCATTCGCGCCTGTCATCGTCTTCTTTCTGCTGCCCGGCATGGTACTCGGCCTGACGGGCTCGGAGACTTTCGACGACTGGTCTTTTGTAAGCGTGGTAGCGTTTCCGCTGCTGCATTTTGTCATGCTGCGCTACCGCATGCGCAATCTCCGTTACGGCAACCTGACTGCCACGGCCGCGTTTTCGGCGCGCGCCGTGTGGCGAATCTATCTCAGGAACGGTGGCGCCGTGATCCTGCTGATGTTCACGGTCAAGGCGGTGCAGGTTTTCATCATGAAGGATACCAACGGCAGCTTGCTCGACGAGGCGCTGTCCGCCTTTGTCCTGTACCTGATTGCCATCCCGCTGTTCACGGCGCGCCTGTCCAACCTGGCCTGGTCGAACACCTCCCTCCCCGGACTGACAATACAGTCCACGCTGCCAGCCGCAGCATTCGTGCGCCTGCACATCACGAATAGTCTGTGGACCATCCTGTCCCTCGGCCTGTACCGGCCGTTTGCCGTCGTCAGGCTATACCGCTTCCGCGTGGCGCATCTGGCGGTGTGCATCGATGGCGACGTCGACACGCGCGCTGCTGCCATCGCGCGCGCCCGCCCGGGTGGTGCCGGCGATGGCGCAACCGACCTGTTCGGCATCGACATCTCGCTATGAACGCCCACTATTTCAATGGCGTCGACGCGCGCCTGCATTGCGTTACCGTCACGGTCGCCGATGGCCGAGTCGCAATCGATGGCACCGGTATTGCGCGGCATATCGATGTCGCATCGACTAGCTGGTCGGCGCCGTGGCCCAACGCGCCCGCCATGCTGTACCTGCCCGATGGCGCGCTGTGCGAAGTGCATGGCGCCGACCGCGCGGCGCTGGCGACAGCGCTGGGCTGCCACGCCGGTTGGCACCGGTGGCGTTACCTGCATTCGCTGGCAGCCGTGCTGTTGCTGGCGGCGCTGGTGGCAGTTGCAACGCTGGCTGCCTTGCACCTGTTTCCTGCCGTCGCGGCGTTTGCCGTGCAGGTGGTGCCGGAGCGCGTCGAACAGCGCCAGGGTCGCTTGATACTGCAAACCATGATCGATCAGGCAATGCTGCAACCGTCGCGCCTGACACCGGCACTGGCCCGCGAAACCGAGGCGGTACTGGCACAGGTAACGCCGGATCGTCCACGCGTCCCGGTCCACCTGCACATTGCTTACGCGCCCGCCATCGACATGAATGCCCTGGCGCTGCCGGACGGCACCATCGTCGTGACCGACCAGTTGATCTGGTCGCTGCTCTCTGCACCGGACACGATGAATGCAGAAGGGAAAATGGCGCTGGCCGGCATGCTGGCGCATGAAATCGGCCATCTGGAGGCGCGCGATGGGATGCGCAGCATGATCGAACGCTCGTTGATGCGGACGCTGTCGGCCGTGCTGTTCGGCGAGGTCAGCGATAACGTTGTCGCGCTGTCCACCGGCCTGGTTGCCTTGCATTACAGCCACGATCGCGAGACTGCCGCCGATACCTGGGCAATTACCCGCATGCACCAGTTGCACTTGCCACTGGCGCCGCTGGCGCAATGGTTCGACAATGTCGAGGCATGGTATGCCCGCACTGAAAACCGGCAGCGCGCGCTTCCCGCTTATTTCAACACGCATCCTGCATCTGCCACGCGTAGCGCGCGCCTGCGCGCGGCCGACCAGCGGTAATGTCTGCGGAATGACGCTGTGTGCGGCCCCGAACAGACCCGCACTGCCGATGCGTTCATGCTAGGGTTTTCCCCATTCAAGGAGTTCACTATGTCCTACCAAGATCGCGACACCTTCGGCATGTACGCTAAAAAAGACCACAAGGGTCCAGGTCCTGAATTGATGGGTGCCGACACGCTCATCGGTGACCACGTGCACAACCTGCAAAATGAACACCTTGGCGAAATCAAGGAATTCATGCTCGACATGCGTACCGGCCAGGTTGCCTACGCAGTCATGTCCAGCGGTGGCGTCTTCACCATCGGCCAGAAACTGTATGCCGTGCCATTCAAGGCCCTGAAACTCGACACCGCCAACCACCGCTTTACGCTGGACATGCCGAAAGAGCGCATTGAAAACGCTCCGGGTTTCGATACCGACAATTGGCCAAACATGGCAGATCAGCAATGGGTTGATCAAATTCATGGTTACTACGGCACCAGTAATAACTAAATTGATCATGCTGTCACGCGTGTCCGAAGCAACAGGCGTGGCAGTAAACATATCAATGAATTCAATGTGTTGCGAGCACACCACTCGCTTTATATAAAATGAAGCTCGGAAACAATATGTTGCTCAAGAGAATGTAAGATGGGAAAGATCTGGTTTTACCATCTTCCTATTCTCTGGAGCACTCATGGGCTTTCTTGCCAATTTCAACATCGGTAAGCGTCTGGCTATCGGCTTCGCGCTGATACTGGCGTTCACCGTCGTCATTGCTGCCACCGGCGCCTGGCGCCTGCAACAGGTGGCTGACCACACGCGCGATATGATGAGCCAGTCTCTGGCCAAGGAACGCATGATCGTCGACTGGTACACGTATGTCTTCGGCGCCGTGCGCCGCACTGCCGCCATTGCGAAAAGCAGCGACCCTGTCCTCGGCCCATTCTTCAAGGACGACACCGCCACGACCACCACCGCCTCGGCCGACCTGATCAAAAAAATCGAACCGATGATCACGGCCGGCGCCGAAAAGCAGCTCTACGAAAAGATCACCGCACAGCGCAAGACCTATTCAAGCGCGCGTGATGGCGCAGTCAAGGCCAGAGCCGCTGGCAATGCCGAAGAATCGGCCCGCATTTTTGACCAGGAATTTGTCCCTGCCTCGAAAGCCTATCAGGACCTGCTGCGTGAACTGGTTGCCATGCAACGGACGCGCATTGATGCTGCCGCCACGGCAATCGATAACGATACCGGCGCCAGCGCGCGTCTGATGATTGGCCTGTGCATCGGCGCCGTGCTGCTGGGCGCCGCCTTTTGCTGGGTGCTCGCAGCCGGCATCGTGCGCCCGATCCGCAAGGCGGTCCTGGTGGCCGAGACCGTCGCTGCGGGCGATTTGTCGCAGCCCATCGACGATTCGGCCAACGATGAAACCGGCGCCCTGCTCCGCGCGCTGCGCCAGATGAACGACAAGCTGGCGGCCATCGTCAACGAAGTGCGCGGCGGCACCGACACCATCGCCACCGCGTCGAGCGAAATTTCCGCCGGCAACTTCGACTTGTCCAGCCGCACCGAACAACAGGCCAGCGCGCTGGAAGAAACCGCCGCGTCGATGGAAGAGCTGACCACCACCGTGCGCAATAACGCCGACAATGCGCGCCAGGCCAACACATTGTCGATTGCCGCGTCCGACGTCGCCGTACAAGGCGGCGCCGTGGTCAGCCAGGTGATCGACACGATGGGCGCGATCAATGAAGCATCGCGCAAAATTGTCGACATCATCGCGGTCATCGACGGCATTGCCTTCCAGACGAATATTCTGGCGCTGAATGCTGCGGTGGAAGCGGCACGCGCTGGCGAACAGGGACGCGGTTTTGCGGTTGTCGCGTCCGAAGTGCGCACGCTGGCGCAGCGCTCGGCTGCCGCGGCCAGAGAGATCAAGGAACTGATCGGCGCATCGGTCGAGCAGGTTGAAAACGGCACCAAGCTGGTCGACCAGGCCGGCGCCACGATGGAAGACGTGGTCACCAGCATCCGCCGCGTGACCGACATCATGGGCGAGATCACCACTGCCAGCCAGGAGCAGTCGGGCGGTATCGAACAGGTAAATCAGGCCATCGGCCAGATGGACGAAGCGACCCAGCAAAATGCAGCGCTGGTGGAAGAGTCGGCAGCCGCCGCGGCATCGATGCAGGAGCAGGCCGTGAAACTGGCGGCAGTGGTGGGCGTGTTCAAACTGCAGCATTCTGTTCCGGTCGCGGTGGCAGCGGTGCGGGTTGCTTCGCCGGTCAAAAAACCGGCACCGGCAACGGTAAAACCGGTGGCACGGATCGCACCTGTGGTTGCGGCTGGCGTCACCAAAGCGCCAGCCAAAACAGTACGCTCCACGCCAGCTGCAGCGCCAGCCGTCAAACGCGAAGTGCGCGCGACTGTGGCCGCCAGCGATGAGTGGGAAGAGTTTTAACCAACTCGGCTGGTGTTCAAACGAATCGCTGTCTTTTTAGCAACTATGCTATCCTTCGCCAATAATTAACTAGGAGAAACATATGAAAATCTTGATGTGGATCATCGCGATCATCTTCATCGTCGGCCTGTTGACCATCACAGGCGTCCTCAAGCTGATTTTCTAACGCCAGACAGCTCACTTCGGTGAGCTGTTTTTACATGGTGCGCCTGATCGAAATCCGAAAAAAGACGATCGACGAAAACGCTTTCTTGTCCAGATTTCAGCAACAGTGATGAACCCGGCCATCAACTGAATACCTGCCGGATTCACTCAACAAAAATCCCGGCTCTGCGTATTCAGCCTGCCCAACAACGCCGACATATCCACCAGCCGCTTGGCCACCAGATGCCGCACTTCCCCCTGGCGCTGCCAGATGCCGTACACGCCCAGTAACGGCGCACCCAGCACTTCTTTGCGCTGTTGCTCCACCAGCGATTTCCACACGATGACGTTCACGTTGCCGGTCTCGTCTTCCAGCGTCAAAAACAGCACGCCCTTGGCTGTGCCGGGACGCTGGCGCACGGTGACGAGGCCGCATGCGCGTGCCAGTTGGCCGTCCTTGTAATCGTATAAAGTGGACGCCGGCATGAAGCGGTTGTCGAGCAGGCGTTTGCGCAGCAACGCCAGCGGATGGCGGCCCAGCGTCAACCCGGCAGCGCGGTAGTCGCCGACGATGTCTTCGCCTTCGGACGGCGGCGCCAGCGTCGGCATGGCTTCGTCGATGGTCGTGGGGCGCAGGAGATCCTTGTCGGGGACGGCGCCGACGGCTTGCCACAACGCTTCGCGCCGGTTGCCGGCCAAAGAAGCCAGTGCATTCGACCCGGCCAATACCTGCAAATCGGCGCGGTCGAGGTGGGCGCGGCGGGCCAGGTCGGCCACACTGTCGAACGGCCGGATCGCGCGGGCATCCTCGATGCGTGCCACAGCCTCCCGGCTCATGCCGCGCTGCAGCGACAAACCCAACCGCACGGCGGGCTGCGACTCCGGATCGCCGGACCGTCCCTTTTCTTCCAACGTGGAATCCCAGTTACTGATAGCAATGTCCACCGGACGCACGTCGATGCCATGGCGCCGGGCATCCTGCACCAGTTGCGACGGACTGTAAAACCCCATTGGCTGGCTATTTAATAGTGCACACAAGAATGCGCCCGGCTCGTGGCACTTGAGCCAGGAGCTGGCATAGGCCAGCAGCGCAAAACTGGCGGCATGCGACTCGGGAAAACCGTATTCGCCAAAGCCCTGGATCTGGCTGAAAATCGCTTCGGCAAATTCCAGCGTATAACCATTACCAAGCATGCCCGTGACAATGCGTTCGTAATATTTTTCGATGCCGCCTTTGCGCTTCCAGGCCGCCATCGCACGGCGCAGCTCGTCGGCTTCCCCCGGCGTGAAACCGGCACCGAGGATGGCCACCTGCATCACCTGCTCCTGGAAAATCGGCACACCCAGCGTGCGTCCCAGCGCCACCTCCATTGCAGCGCTGGGATAGTCGACCGGCTCCAGCCCCTGGCGCCGGCGCAGGTACGGGTGCACCATGCCGCCTTGAATAGGGCCCGGCCGCACGATCGCCACCTGGATGACGAGGTCGTAAAATCGGCGCGGCAACATGCGGGGCAGCATGCTCATCTGCGCACGCGATTCGATCTGGAACACGCCGATGGTGTCGGCGGCGCAAATCATGTCGTACGTGGCTTTGTCGTCCGGCGGAATATCCTGCATCTCGAACACATCGCCGCGGCGCTGGCTGACCAGCTCGAGGCCACGCCGCAACATCGACAGCATGCCCAGCGCCAGCACATCCACTTTCATCAGGCCCAGTTCTTCCAGGTCATTCTTGTCCCACTGGATCACGCTGCGGTCGGCCATCGTGGCGTTTTCGATCGGCACCAGGCGCGACAATTTTCCCTGCGCAATCACGAAGCCACCCGGATGCTGCGACAGATGCCGCGGAAAATTCAGCAACTGTTGCGCCAGCGTGGCCCACTGCTGCGCTTGCGGCGATTCCGGGTCCAGCCCGGCTTCGGCCAGGCGGTTCAGCAAGTCGGCTTTGCCGTCAAACCAGTGATGGGTTTTCGCGACTTTCTCGACAATGGCGAGATCGATTCCCAGCGCCCGGCCACTATCGCGCAGCGCACTTTTCGGCCGGTAACTGATGACGACGGCTGCGAGCGCCGCGCGCGTGCGCCCGTATTTGTTATAGATGTACTGGATTACTTCTTCGCGGCGCTGGTGCTCGAAATCGACGTCGATATCGGGCGGCTCGTTGCGCTCGCGCGAAATAAACCGTTCGAACAGCAGCGACGACTGGGCCGGATCGACCTCGGTAATGCCGAGGCAATAGCACACTGCCGAGTTGGCCGCCGAACCGCGGCCCTGGCACAGGATGTGCTGCGAGCGGGCAAAGCGGACGATGTCGTACACCGTCAAGAAATAATGTTCGTAACCCATCTCGCTTATTAACGCCAGCTCATGCTCGATCTGCCCCTGCACGCTGGCCGGAATGCCATCCCTGAAGCGGCGGTGCGCCCCGATATACGTTTCGCCGCGCAGAAATGACGATGCCGTGTGCCCTTCCGGCACCACTTCATTCGGGTATTCGTAGCGCAATTCATCGAGCGAGAACGTGCACAGGCTGGCGATGCGCAGCGTTTCGGCCAGCGCCTGGGGCGAGTAAATATTGGCCAGGCGGATGCGCGGACGCAGATGCTGCTCGGCATTTTGCGCCAGGCCGTAACCGCATTCGGCGACTGGTTTGCCCAGCCGTACCGCCGTCAGCGTGTCCTGCAGGGGTTTGCGCGAGCGTACGTGCATGACGACATGGCCCAGCGCCACGATCGGCAAGCCATGCTGCCAGCCAACCTCGTCGATAGTGGCGCGGTGGCCGTCATCGCAGGCGCGGTGCAACAGGTTCAGACCAAGCCAGCAGCGGCCCGGAAAAGTGCTGGTCATCCACGCAGCCTGGGCGTGCAGACGGTCGATGTCGGCGGCATCATGGCCGGGGTAAGCCGGCAGCAGGATGGCCAGGCAATCGGGCATCCCCTTCAGATGGTCGAAGCCAGGACCGGGCGCATCCAGATCGGCCGGCATCAGAAGGTAGGTACCCTTTTCGGTGCGCGTACGGCCCAGCGTGATGAGTTCGGCCAGGTTGCCGTAACCATTGCGGTTTTGCGCCAGCAGGATCAGCGACAACGAAGGGCTGCCGGCGCGCCGGGTCAGGTGGAAATGCGCGCCGATGATCAACGGCAGCGCTGCTTTCTTTGCTTCGGCATGGGCGCGCACCACACCGGCCAGCGAACAATCGTCCGTCAGCGCGAGCGCGGCGTAGCCAAGCTCCACCGCACGCGCCACCAGTTCCTCGGCATGCGAGGCACCTTGCAGGAAGGTGAAGTTGGACAGGCAAAACAGCTCGGCGTAATCGGGCAGGCTTTGCGGGGAAGAAGGTGGGAACGCCATGGGAAAGTACTGTACAAAAACACAGTATAGCCCAGGCGTTCAGCTTCCCGGAATAAAACGCTTACTTCTTTACCGTCGTGGTGGTGGCATACGAACAGCTCTTGACGACGTTCGGCACCGGGTCGCCGAAGACAGCATTTGTGCACGCGACGTTATTGGTCACCGTTTTAGTCGCGTAGCTATTATTGGCGCCATACCGGACCTGCTTCGTGCCCAGGAATTTGCAGATGCCATTTTCTGCCGCGCACGTCGTCCAGGTGGTGACAGGCGTTGGCGTTGGCGTTGGCGTTGGCGTTGGCGTTGGCGTTGGTGTTGGCGTTGGCGTTGGCGTCGGCGTTGCAGCGGCCAGCGCTTCATACGCACCGATGTCGATGGTGCCGATATTCACGCGCGCCTCCATGCTGGCCGGGTGCTTGTACTGAAACGCTGGCGTCAGCGCTGCAGCGGGGGCGGTGCCGGCATTGATCACCAGCACATTCGCGGTCGGATGCAAATCGTAAGCGGCGCGATTGACAAAGCCCGGCGCGACCGAACGGAAGTTGGTGCGGTCGACCGCGCTGGCCTGGTTGCTCAGCGTGCCGACGCCCGCGAAGATATTGTTTTGCAGCAGGACGGCTTTGGTCACGCCGGAACCCACCATGACAAACGTGCCGCCATTGGTGTCGTCGTTCAGGAAGGTATTGTTGACCACGTACAAATCCTGGCCGGGATTCGACGCGCCCTCTTCCCCGTACGCCAGCATGTTCGGATTCGAATTGCCCGCCGGCTGCTCGATGACGTTGCCAATCACGTACGACGTACCCGCGTTCGGCAAGTCGATCTCGTAACTTGGCTTGCCGCTGGCCGTGGTGCCGGTCTGGCCATCGGGCGTGCTGGAAAAGCGGTTGTAGGCAATGGTGTTGACCAGCGCGCGCGATTTCAGGTTGTGGCCGGCATTGGCATCGTGCGAGTAATTGCCGCGGAACGTCAGGCTGGCGACGTTGCCGATGTACAGGTTATGCGTGTAGCCGGTGCCGTAGCCGTTGTGGCCGAACTCGGTGGTTTCGATGACGATATTGCTGGCGGTGTTCGCGCCCGACAGGATGCCGTTTTCGTTGTCGTGCAAAAAGCTGTCGCGCAACGTGAAATTGGTACCTTCCAGTCGCAGCGCGGCGCCGTTCTGATCGGGCACGCGGGCGCCCAGCATCTCGACGTTTTCAACTGTCACGTTGTTGCCGGTGACAACCCAGGTTCCCTTGCCCTGCGCATTCGCGCCGGCAGCGTCGATGCGCGGACGACCGTTGACGCCGCGAATGGTCAGGTTGGCGGCATTGACGGCGCAGACGTCACCGGAATACGTGACGCCGCCAGCAATTTCGATGGTATCGCCAGCAGCGGCGCGGGCAATCGCGGCGCACGGTGCGGCGTAGGTTTTACCGGGACCGACACTCAGGGTGGCGGCAAACGATGGGACAGCCAGCGAGGTCAGCAAGACAGCCAGCGCGGAACGGGCAAATAAAGGTGTAGTAGACATTGGAATCACTCGATCAGGAAATTGGAAATGCTTGATAAAAATATTACATACAGGAAACCCACCTCGTAAATTTAAGGGTTTTACATATTGAAAGGTGTAAGTGGATGTAACAAATCGCGTATCAGTATGCATACAAAGCGCTGAAAGCCGCATGGGGCGTGGGTTTCCGAAGGGTAAGGATGCACAAAAGAATTTTCACGCGATAACAAACAGACATCGTGAGGATGCAACAAGGGTTATCAGGATCAAAACAATTCAGCAGATCAGTGCAATCAGAAGAATAACGTTGCTTTTTCACCACTCATCATTCGCAAAAGATGCGCTGGCTCGGTAACATGCCCCTTTCGATCCGGAGACAGCAGCATGAAAAAAACAACACTAATGCATCACGCCGTTTTGCTGACCCTGTACGGCGCGGCTGTTCTGCCGGTTGGGGCCCAGACCCAGACCCAGACTGCCTCAGGCCAGGCTGCCGATAGCAAGGACATTCCCAGCGTCACCGTGGTTGGCTCGCGCCGCACCGGTAATACTTCCGCCACCGAAACGCCGGTCCCGGTCGACATCATCCCGATGAGCCGTGCAGCGGAGCAAGGCGGCCAGTTCGACCTGGCCCAGACGCTGACCTATATTTCCCCATCGTTCAACTCTACCCGCCAGACCGGCGCCGACGGTGCCGACCTGGTCGACTCTGCCGCACTACGCGGCCTCGGCTCCGACCAGACGCTGGTACTGGTGAATGGCAAGCGCCGCCACACCACCGCGCTGGTCAACCTGTTCGGCGCGCGCAACCGCGGCAATACCGGCACCGACATGAACGCCATTCCGCTGCTGGCCATTAAAAACGTGCAGGTGCTGCGCGACGGCGCCGCCGCCCAATACGGCTCGGACGCGATTGCCGGCGTGATCAATATCGAATTGAAAAAGAGCCTCGGTTGCGAATCGGTGCTCGGTGCCGGCCAGTACACCCGGCACGATGGCAACAACTACCTGGCGTCCGCCTATTGCGGCGTGGCGGTGGGCGACGGCGTGGTGGGCATCACCGGCGAATACCTCGATCGCGGCCGCTCGAACCGCGCCGAAGAAGGCAACCCACGCACCATCGGCGACACCAAGGCCAAGAACCAGACCGTTTATCTGAACGGCGAGTGGAATGCCGGAGCAGGAAAGCTCTACACCACGCTGGGTGTGCAGAAACGCGATGCATCATCGGCAGCATTTGCACGTGGCGGCGTGGGCTCGGACGATATCCCGTCGCGCAATTCGGCGGCCATGTATCCGAACGGCTTTGTCCCGTTCATCAACGGCGACATCGAAGACCGCTACGCCACCGTCGGCTATCGCATGCTGCTGGGCGGCTGGAACAGTGACCTGTCGCAGACCTATGGCTACAACCGCATGGATTACACCATTGCCAACACGCTCAACGCCTCGATCGCCAACGCCAACCGCGGCATCAGCGCCAACAGCTTCAATGCCGGTGGTTTTGCCTTCCGCCAGCTGACGACGAACGCCGATTTCAGCCGCTTCTACGATGGTGTATTGGGTGGCATGAACGCTGCCTTCGGCTTCGAATACCGTAACGAGAATTACCAGATTTTCGCCGGCGAGCCAGGCTCGTACATCGACGCCGATGGCGTAGGTATCGGCGGTAACGCCGGCAGCCAGGGCTTCCCCGGCTTCCAGCCAGGCGACGCCACCGATCGCAGCCGCCACAGCACCGCCGCTTACATCGACCTCGAAACCGATGTCACGGCCGCACTCAAGGTGCAGACCGCGCTGCGCTATGAGCGCTATTCCGATTTCGGTTCTACCGTCACCGGCAAGGTGGCGGCGGCGTATCGTTTGAGTCCGGAATTTTTGCTGCGCGGTTCGGCCAGCACGGGCTTCCGCGCACCGTCGCTGCAGCAGGTATATTTTTCGTCGACCTTCACCGACTTCGTCAGCGGCGTCCCGCTCGACGTGGTGCTGGCGCCAAATGGCGGCAAGGTCGCGGCAGCCGCCGGCATCCCGCCGTTGAAGGAAGAAAAATCGAAGAGCTTTACGTTTGGTGGTACGTGGAACCCGACGCCGGCAACCGCCGTCACGGCCGATTTGTACCGCATCAACATCGACGACCGCATCGTGCTGTCGGGCCGTTTCGACGCCGACAACTATCCGGCGCTGGGCGCCACGCTGCAGGCGCTGGGCGTGGGCCAGGCACAGTTTTTCGTCAATTCGATCGATACCCGCACGCAGGGCCTGGATCTGACTGCATCGAACCGCAGCAATCTCGGCGCGGGCAAGCTGAATACTTATCTGGCAATGAACTTCAGCAAGACCGAAGTCACCGGCGTGCATGCACCGAGCACATTGGCCGGTTTCGAAGATGTACTGCTGTCCGAGCGCGAACGCCTGTTCATCGAACAGGGCGGCCCGCGCCGCAAGGCCACGCTGGGGTTCGATTACACGCAGGGCCAGCTCGAAACGGACTTTAAAGTTATCCACTTCGGCCCGCAAACACTGGGGACGTTCTCCGGTTCACCGGTTCCGAACGCGCACTACGAAGCCAAAACCTCGGCCGACCTGAGTTTTACGTGGGCGTTTTCGGAGAAGACCAAGCTGACGGTGGGCGGGACGAATATTTTCAACGTCAAGCCCACGGTGCAGGATGCGAACGAGACGGACAACGGCTTCAAATATGACAGCGTGCAGTTTGGCCTGAACGGCGCAGCATATTTTGCGCGGGTGTGGCACCGGTTCTGATCGTCATTCCCGCGCAGGCGGGAAGTCAAGCCCGCCAATGGCGAGCTTGACGGCTTCACCCCATACCACCTAAACCGAAGCTGGAAACGTCACTCTGACGAGCAGCCCACCCAGCCGCTCCGAAGCATCCAACCCCAGCTTTGCCCCATGCCGCTCGGCGATCGCGTGGATGATCGCCAGGCCCAGCCCACTGCCCGCCGCCTCGCTCCCCGCGATGCGATAGAACCGGTTGAACACGCGCTCGCGTTCTTCCGGTGCGATGCCCGGTCCGCTGTCTTCCACGGTCAGCACCGCCGCGCCATTCTCCACGCGCACCGCGACATCGACCGTCCCGCCAGCTGGCGTGTACTTGACCGCGTTGTCGATCAGGTTGCGCATCAAAATCGACAGCGCACCGGCTTGTCCCACCACCTGCGCTTCATCGGCATGCTGCACACCCAGATCGACGCCTTTTACCTGCGCCAGGCTCACCAGCTCGGCCACGGTACGACGTGCGAGACCGGCCAGATCGACTGGCGCCGCGGCCGCGCCTTCGCTCGCCCCCGCCTCCTGCCGCGCCAGCACCAGCAATTGCTCCACCAGTCGGGTCGCGCGTTCAATGCCTGCCGTGACGCGGCCCAGCGCGACCTTCCGCGCCTCTTCACCGTCGGCGCGCTCCAGGCTCAGTGCCTGCAGCTTCAGGGCAGCCAGCGGCGTGCGCAATTCGTGGGCCGCATCGGCGACAAAATTCTGCTGCGCGTCGAACGCCGTGCGCACGCGCCCGAACAATAAATTCAGTTCATGCACCAGCGGACGCACTTCGTCCGGCAGCCCGGCTTCCGACACCGGCGACAGATCGTCGGCCTGGCGCGACGCCACCTGCTTGCGCACGCGCGCGACCGGCGTCAGCGATTCGCTGACCACCCACCACACCACCAGCATCAAAATCGGCATCATCACGGCAATGGGTGCCAGTGTGCGCAGCGCCAGGTTGCCGGCCATATTGCGCCGCACAGCCAGGTCCTGGGCTACTTGCAAGGTCTGCTTGTTGGACTGAATCGAGAACACGCGATACGTCGTGCCGTTGGCCTTGACGTTAGAAAAGCCCAGCACCGCGCGCTGCGGCAGCAAGGCGCGCGACACGCTGCGGAACATGCGCACGCCGTCTGGCGACCAGACCTGCACCACCAGGTCGTCGTTGCCGGCGTCCGGTTCGGACGGCGCAGTGGCATCGGTGGAAGGGTTGGCAGCAGTGAGGGGCGCAGTCGAACGGAGCGACAGCGCCATCTGCTGCATGTGGTAATCGAAGATATAGTCGGCGTCGTGCAGGGCGGTGCGGTAAGCGATCGTGGCCTGCGTGACGGCAGCAATGGTAATGGCCGCCAGCAAAAACCACAGCAGGCGGCCACGCAGCGAATGCGCGACCCTTACCCTGCGCAGTTTCATAGCCTTGGCACCATGTAGCCGACGCCGCGCACGTTTTGAATCAGGTCGCTGCCGAGCTTTTTGCGCAAGCCGTGGATATAGACTTCCACCGCGTTGCTGCTCACTTCATCGCGCCAGCTGTACAGTTTCTCTTCCAGTTGTGGCCGCGACAGCACGGCGCCGGGCCGCGCCACCAGCGCTTCGAGTACCGCCCATTCGCGCGCCGACAGCGACACCGAAGCGCCATCGACCAGTACTTCGCGCGTGGCTGGATTGACGGTGATATTTTTGTATTCGAAGATCGGTTCGCCGCGCCCGGCCGCGCGGCGCAGCAAGGCACGCAAGCGCGCCAGCAGTTCATCGAGGTCGTACGGTTTGAGCACGTAATCGTCGGCGCCCGCATCGAGGCCGGCAATACGCTGGGCGACCGAATCGCGCGCGGTGGCAATCAGCACGGGGGTGCGATCCTTCCGTGCGCGCATGGAGCGCAGCACGTCGAGGCCATCCTTGCGCGGCAGGCCCAGGTCAAGCAGCACCAGGTCGTAGTGCTGCGATTGCAGCAGCGCCGTATCGGCCATCTCGCCGTCCTTGACCCAGTCGACTGCGTAGTGCTCGGCCCTGAGCAGGTCGAGCACTACTTCGCCAATCATCGTATCGTCTTCTACCAGCAGCAGGCGCATCGTATTTCCGTTTATTTGTACAAAAAGATCTTAGCCGATCCGCACCGGAATGAAGATTTTTTCACCCCCGCGCTGAATCAGCAGCGCCACCGATTTGCTGGCTTTGCCGACCACGTCACGCACCTGGTCGATCGAATTTACGGCGCGTCCATTTACCGACAACAGCACGTCCCCGGCCTGCACGCCCGCGCTGGCCGCAGCACCACCGGCGTCTTCAATCACCAGGCCAGTGTTGAGGCCCGACTGGCGCCGTTCCGCCGGGTCGAGCGGACGCAAGGCCAGGCCCAGCTTGACGCTGTTATTGCCACTGGCTGCACTGGCCTGATCGGTGTTCGGCAAGGCCTTGTCGCTGGCGTTGCCCAGAACGGCGTCGATGCGCACAATTTTGCCGTCGCGCCAGACGTCCAGCGCCACCTTGTCGCCCGGCTTGGCAATCGACAGCATCGCCGGCAAATCGCCGGAGGCCACGATCGGCTGGCCATTCAGCTTGCGCACCACATCGCCCGATTTCAGGCCGGCCTTGTCGGCGGGGCCATTCTTTTCGATGGTGGCAACCAGCGCGCCTTCCGGCGATTCCAGCTTGAAGGAATCGGCAAAACCCTGGTTCACTTCCTGCACCATCACCCCGAGTTTGGCGTGCTGCACCTTGCCGGTGGCGACGATCTGGTCCTTGATGCCGGCGGCCACGTCGATCGGAATGGCAAACGACAAGCCCTGATAGCCGCCGGTCTGGCTGTAAATCTGCGAGTTGATGCCCACCACTTCGCCGCGGGTGTTAAACAGCGGACCGCCCGAGTTACCGGGGTTGACGGCAACGTCGGTCTGGATGAACGGCACGCTGTCGTCGCCCGGCAGCGAGCGGCCCTTGGCGCTGACCACGCCGGCCGTGACGGTGGAATCGAGGCCATACGGCGAACCGATGGCCAGTACCCATTCGCCTACCGCGAGGGTTTTGGAATTACCGATCGGGACCACGGGCAGATTTTTGGCCTCGATTTTGAGAACGGCCACGTCGGTCTTCGGATCGGAGCCGAGTACCCTGGCGCGGAATTCGCGGCGGTCCTGCAGCTTCACAGTGACCTCGTTCGCGTCGCGCACCACGTGGGCGTTCGTAAGGATGACGCCGTCCGGGCTCACGATGAATCCGGATCCAGCGCCAAAAGTGGGCGTCCCTTGCTGGCCGCGAGGATTCTGCGGACCTTGAAAGCGACGGAAAAATTCAAAAAATGGATCGTCTTCGTCCAGCTCCTGGCCATTCGGCGCACGCACATTGGCGGCCGATTTACTGGTGCCGACGACACGGATATTCACCACGGCCGGGCTGTTGTGGGCGACGATCTGGGTGAAATCGGGCAGCGCCATCGCTTGCTGGGTGCCAGGTGCGACGGTGGTGGCCGGCGGCGTGGCAGCAGCGGCTGGCGCGCGGGTGCCCACCACGGTTTCTGCCGACACGGCGTTGTTGTGATTGACCGCGATCGCACCAACAGCGCCGCCGATGACACCTGCCGCGCACAAGGCGACCGTGAGGCCTTTTGCCGTGATTCCGTGAACTACGTTAGTCATGTTTGCACTCCTGTTGGATAGGGGATTCGATGGAGGTATCTTGCGCTGTGCTTCTTAAAATCGGCTTAATATTGATGAATGTCCAGATGGTGAAAAGGCCCCTTGCGGAGCCTTTGCTAACTATTCACGAGCCGGTTCATCAAGTGCGTTCTGAAGTCGCGTCTGGTGTGAATGAACATGTGCACCAGCACTTCCGTATCGTTGAATTCATACACAATTTTCGTCTGTCCGACCATTCTGAAACGGAAATTCTGTTTTCCAACTTGCCTGAGCTCTTCCATCTCCTTCCCGTTCTCCGGGCGTGCACCGATCTTCCTGAACATGTCCTTGAAGGCTAGATTGACTTCGTTCCACACAATGTCTCCGAAATCTTTCTGCACATGCGACCTGATCTCCCGAAAGTCTGGTTTGGCGAGGTCAAGAACAATGACTTTGTGGCTCACTCCTTGTCCATCTCGGCAAAGAATGCATCTGCCTCCTGATAACGCCCTGCCTCGTATTCCCTTCTGCCGATGGCAAGCAGTTTGAGCAAGGCAAACGTTTCTTGTTGTTTTTCGTATTCGTGGATGTCGATGACGACCATCTTGGCTTCACCGTTCTGCGTAATGATCAAGGGTTCCGGATTGCTGGCAAACTCCTTCACAATGTCGGCGGCGTTACTTTTGAGGTAGGAAATCGGCTTGATGCTGGTTGCGAGGCCCATGATGTCTGCTCCGGTGAGTGCGCTCCAAAAGACCAAATATAGTCTGAATTTAGCCGAACGTCAAAGCAATCAGGCGCATATGAAAAAAGGCGCCCGAACCACAGGCGCCTTTTCACTTCACACTACCCGACAATTACGCAGCCTGGCGTTGCTCCAGCGCCTGCACATTCTCGCCACCGTCGATGACGATGCGGCGTGGCTTCAGTGCTTCCGGCACTTCACGCACCAGGTCGATGGTAAGCATGCCGTTGTCGAACGAGGCCGTGGTGACCTTCACGTGATTGGCCAGCTGGAAGCGCTGTTCGAAATCACGGGCGGCGATGCCGCGGTGCAGGAAAGTGCGCTGCGTCTCATCTTTCTGCTTCTTGCCGGTGACGTGCAGCGAGTCGCGCTCGGTGATGATCTCGACTTCGGAGCGGTCGAAACCGGCAATCGCCATCACGATGCGGTACTTGTCTTCACTGACAAGTTCAATGTTGTACGGTGGATAGCTCGGCTGCGCATCGGCGCGTTGCTCGAGCAGGCTGGCCAGGCGGTCGAAACCGATGGCGGAGCGATACAGTGGGGCGAGGTCAAAAGTAGTACGCATGATAAATATCCTTTTAGAAGTTAAGCGATAGGTTGACGGACCTCCGTGGAGCATCCGTTGAATCCAATCTAGTCACTGTTCCCATCGAATTCAAGCCTGACAAAACACGGATTTTGCAGGGAAAATCCGAACTTTCTTTGCACTACAAAACGACACATTCGGCCCAATGGCTGCGTGCTAAACTCGGCCGATTCCACCTTGCCAACACGACAGATTGCCACGATGACCGTTACCTCTTTTGCCCGCCGCACTGCCCTCGCCGTTGCCCTTGCTGCCACATTTTCCCTGCCTGCCCACGCTGCGACCCCGCCGGTTGGCGACGCGCCTTACCCCGGCACCATCGTCCTGAATGTCGACGCCACCGACCTGACCCAGCAAATTTTCCGGGTGCGCATGAGCATCCCGGTCCAGGCCGGTCCACTGACGCTGCTGTACCCACAATGGATCCCGGGCAACCACGGCCCGAGTGGTCCGCTGACCCAGCTGGCCGGTCTGAAGTTGACGGCAAATGGCAAGCCTGTCGTGTGGACGCGCGACCTGGTGGATGTGTTCGCCTTCCACATGAACATCCCCGCTGGCGCCACGACGCTTGAGGCCGAGTACCAGTACCTGTCGCCGCTCGATACCGCGCAAGGCCGTATCACGATGACCGACGATATCCTCGGCGTGCAATGGGCGTCGATGACGCTGTACCCGGCCGGCTACAACAGCCGCCGCATCACGGTGCAGCCGAACCTGGTGCTGCCTGCCGGCTGGCAATTCGGCACCGCGCTCGAAACCGACAAGCAAACTGGCGCAAACGTGGCATTCAAGCCGCTCGACCTCGACACGCTGATCGATTCGCCGTTGTTTGCCGGGCGCTACTTCAAGCGCATCGACCTGGCGCCCGGCGCAAAAGTGCCGGTGATGCTGAACATCGTGGCCGACAGCGCCGAGCAGCTGGACGCGAAGCCCGAGCAGATCGCCGTGCACCGCGCAATGGTCCAGCAAGCCATCAAACTGTTCGGTTCGCAGCACTACAAGCATTACGATTTTTTGTTCGCCATTTCGGATGAATTTGGCGGCATCGGCCGCGAGCATCACCAGTCGAGCGAGAACGGCGTCAAGCCAGGTTATTTCACCGAGTGGAGCAAAAGCGAAGCCGGACGCGACCTGCTGCCGCACGAATTCACCCATTCGTGGAATGGCAAATTCCGCCGCCCTGCCGGCCAGGATGTGCCCAACCTGAACACGCCGCTGCAGAACAGCCTGTTGTGGGTGTACGAAGGCCAGACGCAGTACTGGGGCGGCGTACTGGCAGCCCGCTCCGGCATGGTGTCGCCGGCGCTCACGCGCGACGCACTGGCCGCCACCGCAGCTCGTTACGACAATACGCGCGGCCGCGGCTGGCGCGCGGTGCAGGATACCGTCAACGATCCCATCATCAATGGCCGTCGTCCGCTGGGCTGGGGCAACTGGCAGCGCAGCGAAGATTATTACAGTGAAGGCAGCCTGATCTGGCTGGACGCCGATACCCTGATCCGCGAGCTGTCGGGCGACAAGCGCTCACTGGACAATTTCGCGAAAGATTTTTTCGGTGTCAACGATGGCAGTTTCCAGCCCGCCCATTTCACATTCGGCGACGTCGTGGCCGCGTTGAACCGCGTGCAGCCTTACGACTGGGCCACGTTCCTGCGCACGCGCGTGGAAGACATCGCACCCAAAGCCCCGCTTGACGGCCTGGCGCGCGCCGGCTGGAAACTGGTCTACACCGACACCCCGAGCGACGCCTCGAAAAGCGCCGATGAGCGCACCAAAACAACCGACTTCAGCTATTCGCTGGGCTTTGCCGTCAAGACCGATGGCAGCATCGCCAATGTGCAGTGGGATAGCGTCGGCTTCCAGGCCGGCCTGGCGGCCAACACCACCATCGTCGCCGTCAACAACCGCGCCTGGAAACCGGAAGTGCTGAAGGCGGCCGTCAAGGAAGCCAAAGGCGGCACGACGCCGATCACTTTGCTGGTAAAAAAGGGCAATGTGTTCCGCACCATTGCGCTGGATTATCACGACGGCCTGCGCTACCCGCATCTGGAACGCATTCCGGGCACACGCGACCGCCTCGAATCCATCCTCAAAACCGTGAAATAAGTTAAGCTGGGCATATGACTACCGATACCGATATCCAGCTCTGCGGCCCCTTCAAGGCCGTTGATAACACCGGCCGTTCCCACGACGTCAAAGCGATCCGCATTTTCGACGAGGGCTACGGGATTATTGATGTGTATGTAGATTTTGCGGCACCGGTCGACGGCAGCCTGTACAAGGACACCATCCTTGCCAAAGCCATCATCGACCAGCTGCGCAAGCTCGGCTACAAGGGCCCGGATTTCGGCCCCAGCGACCCTGGCTTGCAGGAGCGCAAAACAATCGTGCTGGAAGCGCCGGAAGAGTTTGCACCGTTCGCGAAAAGCAAAGGCTGGAAAAATCTCGCCGAAGAATTTGACGACGAGTAAGCCGCCACAGCACCGTTGAAAATGAAAGCGCCGCAGATAGTGTCTGCGGCGCTTTTTTTTGATCGGACCAGGGTGCCCGGCCGGATGGCTGCACATATCGCCAACGATGTGCCGCCGCGCTAGCGACGCGCCTGCTGCGCCAGCACCGCCGCCAGTGCCACGCTGTCGGCGGGCTTGACAAAATGATGGTCGAAGCCAACCTCTTTTGACAGTGCTCGATCCTGGGCCTGGCCGTAACCGGTCAGTGCAATCATCAGCGCGTTGCGTCCTTCCGGCATGCCGCGCAGGTGCCGCGCCAAAGCGTGGCCGTCCATGTCGGGCAAGCCAATATCGAGGATGAAGGCGTCGATGGCCTGGCCGGCTGCCAGCCGCAGGGCCCTGGCGCCATCTTCGGCCATCAGCACCTGGTGGCCATGGGCGGCCAGCAACTCGGCCAGCGTCTGCACACCGTCAAGATGGTCGTCGACGATCATGATGCTGAGGGCGCCAGCAGGCGCAGACAGCAGCGCCGCGACCGGCTTCAGCATCGGCGCGGCGCTGTCTGTATCGGCCGCCACCAGCAACGGCAATAAAATCATGAAGCTGCTGCCCTGCCCCAGTCCTTCGCTGAGCGCATGCACGCTGCCCTGATGCAAGGCCGTGATCCGTTTCACCAACGCCAGCCCGAGTCCCAGGCCACCCTGGGTGCGGTCGGGCGTGCGTTCGGCCTGAATGAAAAGGTCGAACACATACGGCAGCAAGGACGGCGCAATCCCGCTGCCATTGTCGGTGACGGTGATACAGGCTTCCAGCCCGACCGCCTCCAGCGACAGCGTGATATGGCCACCCTGCGGCGTGTATTTGGCGGCATTGTTGAGCAAGTTGACCAGCACCTGCACCAGCCGCGTCCTGTCGCCCGATATGCGCAGCGGCGCCGCACCGGTCGCAACCGTCAACTGGTGCTGGCGCGCCTCCATCAACGGGCGTGCCTGTTCGAGCGCGCTGTGCATGACGTCCTGCAGATCGAGTTCCTGCCGCACAATTTGCACCAGCCCGCGCGTGACGCGCGAGACGTCCAGCAAGTCATCCACCAGTTCGGTCAGGTGGCGTACCTGGCGCGAGATGATGGTGCCGGCCTTCTGAATGCGCGCCAGATCGGCGTTGGGCATCATCAACAGTTGCGCGGCGCTGCTGATGGGCGCGAGCGGGTTGCGCAGTTCGTGCGCCAGCATCGCCAGGAACTCGTCCTTGCGCGCGCTCCCTTCGCGCAGCGCATCTTCGGCGCGCTTCTGGTCATCGATGTCGGTGCAGGTACCCATCCAGCGGATGATGGCGCCGGCGTCGTTGCGCACCGGCAGCGCGCGTCCGAGCACCCAGCGGTAGACGCCGCTGTGATGGCGCAGGCGATACTGGATTTCATACGGTTTGCCGGTGGCGAGACTGGCGCGCCAGAGCGTCCATGAGCGCTCGCTGTCGTCGGGATGAAAGAGGCCGTTCCAGCCATCGCCATCGGTCGAGTTGGGCGGCACACCGGTGTAGCTATACCACTGCTGGTTGTAATAGTCGTGGTAACCGTCGGGCAAAGTCGACCAGACCATCTGCGGCATTGCATCGGCAATGATGCGAAATTTGGCCTCGCTCTCGCGCAGTGCCGCCGCACTGCGCAGGCGCTCGCTGGCCGTGCGGATCCGCGCCGCCACTTCGCGGATCAGAATCAGTTCGTCGCTCGCCCATTCGCGCGGGTGCGCATTGTTGATGAACAGCACCGCTGCCAGCTCACCGTGCTCCACCACGGGCGCATTCACAAACGCTGCCGCACTGCGCGCGCGCAAGGCCGCCCCCGCTGGCGCCGTGCGCGGATCGTCGTCGACATTGTTGATGACAATAAAACGGTCCAGTTTCATATCGTCGATGAAGTCGCCGTAGTCGCGCAGAGCGGTGACGCCGGCCAGCGTGTCAACGCCTTCGGCACACCAGTCGCGTACTACATGCAGCGTCTCGCTGACGTGATCGATGGTGCCGTAGCCGACGCGGCTGGTGTGCAGTGCGCGGCCCAGGATGGCAGCCGCCGCAAAGCCGATGGTGTCGGCGCTTGTCATGTCGCGGATGGCCTCGGTCAACTCCACCAGCACATCGCGCAGGCCGCGCTGCTTGCGCAGGTGAGCTGCCGTCACTTCCTCGATGGTGTGCAGGATGTGGCAGACCTCGCCGGCACTATCGCGCACGGGAATGTTGACCGGTTTCCAATAGCGCGGCTGAAACAGTTCGCCACCATCCACGTCCGCGACATCGTATTTTTGCACCGCCATCTTGTCGGCCTGGCCAGTCGCCAGCACGCGCGCGAGCGACTGGCGCAGCCGCGCCACACCGTCGGCGTGCGGGTCGTCTGGATTATCGGGAAAAGCGTCGAAGATGCTGCGCCCGCCGAGGTTGGCAAAGCTGCGCCGGACCAGTTGCAGATACGCGGCATTGGCCGCGACGATGGTCAGTTGCAGCGACAGTACCAGGTAAGGCGCGGGCATGACATCGAACAGCATGCCGAAGTCCACCGCCGACGGCGCCCCGGATTTGCTGTCGTCGAGCTGAATAAAAGGCTGGGTCATCGTTGCAACTGGTCGGGGCGAAATGAGACTGCCATTCATTATGCCATTGCATGACCGTGGCGCAGCGTTTTACGTCGCCACCAATCAGTCGGTCAGCCGTTTCGTCACGGCGTCGAGGACGCCGTGGATGACGGCGGTGTCAGCCGGCTTGGTCAGATGATGGTCGAAGCCGGCTTGCTGCGACAGGTCGCGGTCGCTGTCGTTGCCCCAGCCGGTCAGCGCTACCAGCACCGTGTGTTCCAGCCCAGGCAGTTGGCGCATTGCCAGCGCAGTTTCATAACCATTCATTTCCGGCATGCCAATGTCGAGGAAGCTGACTTGCGGCTGGAACGCGCGGGCGGTGGCCAGCGCCTGCACGCCACTATGGGCAATGCGCGTATCGTGCCCCTGCAGCGCAAACATCGCTGCCAGCGCTTGTGCCGCATCGACATTGTCGTCGGCCACCAGCAGGCGCAGGCGCCGGTGCGGTGCCCGCATCTGCGGGGTGGTCGTGGCATCTGCGGCGTCACCCTGCGCCAGCGGCAGGCGCACCGTCAGCGTGGTACCGGCGCCATGACCAGCACTTGCCGCCTCGACCGTCCCGCCGTGCATCTCGACCAGCTGACGCACCAGTGCCAGGCCAACGCCCAGCCCGCCCTGCGCGCGATGCAAGCTCATGTGCACTTGGTTGAACAGCACGAAAATGGCGGCCAGCGATTCGGCCGGAATGCCGATGCCATTATCGGCAATCGTCACCACTGCCTGATCGTGCTCCTGGCTGACGGTGACGACAATGCGCCCGCCCTGCGGCGTGTATTTGGCGGCATTGTTCAGCAGGTTCGACAACACCTGCGCGATGCGGGTTGCATCGGCATCGATGGTCATGGTTCCGTCCGGCTGGTGCACCACCAGTGCGTGGCGTCCGTTATCGATGACCGGCATGCTGGTCTCAATCGCAGCGGCCAGCACATCTTTCACATCGACGCGGGCTTTCTTCAGCGCGATCTTGCCGCCCGTAATGCGCGCCACGTCGAGCAAGTCATCAATCAGGCGCACCATCTGCGCCACTTGCCGCTCCATCATCGGCCGGATTCTGGCCACAGCTTCAGGCGAATCGCCGCCGAGTTTCAGCACCGTCAGGCCGGTCCGGATAGGCGCCAGCGGATTGCGCAGCTCATGCGCCAGCGTGGCGAGAAATTCGGACTTGCGCCGGTCGGCCTCGGACAGGCTGGCCGCCAGTCTGCGCAGATTTTCTTCCACGGCGCGGTCATGGCTGATATCGACGACGATGGCAACGATGCCCTGCAACTCCCCGGCCGGACTGCGCACTGCGCTGATACTGCTGCTGGCCCACATCAGGCTGCCATCCTGGCGACGGTACTGCTGTTGCACCACCACACCGGTGGCACCAGCTGAAACTTTGCCCAGCGCCATCAGCGCCACATCGATGGAATCGCCTGCCGTGATATCGAGCAGCGCACTGCCAACCAGCTCACTCCTGGTGTAACCGAGCATCTCGCAAAACTTTTTATTGACGACCGTGACACGCCCACCGGCATCGGCCTGGACCACGCCAGTGGCAGCCTGGCTGACGATATTTTCAAAGCGTTCGCGGCTTTCCAGCAAGGCCATTGCTGTCAATGTGCGCGTGGTGACATCGCTGACAACGCCCAGTATCTGTGCTGGTTCGCCATCGCGCGCAGGCTGCGCCGCTCCGTGAAAGTCAAGCCAGCGCAGCTCGCCGTCAGGACGCCGGATTCGCACCACGCATTCCAGCGGCGCGCCGCGCTGCACTGTCGCGGCCACGGCACCGGCAAATGCCGCGGCATCGTCGGGATGGACGATCTCCGCCACTAATTGCCGCGCGCTGATGGGCGCACTGGCCGGATCGATACCGAGTATTTCCCACGGCTTTTCGTTTTCCCAGCGCACTGTTTCACTGACCGGCTCCCAACTCCACAGCCCCAGCCCGGCCGCTTCGGTGGCCAGCCGGCTACGCTCGCGGGCCCGGTGCAGCGCCGCTTGCGTGGCACGCTGCTCGTGCAGCAACTGGTCCTGCTCGGCGACGATTTTGCGCAACATCATTTGCGTGCGCACCTGCTGCGCCATTGTCTGCAATATCTGCGACTGGAGTGGCGTCAAGCCTTCCGGACGAGGCACGGTGTCGAGCACGCACAGGGTGCCGAGTGGCAAACCGTCTGCGCTGCGCAACACTTCACCCGCATAAAAACGTAGGCCGGGTCCGCTTGTCACCAGCGGATTGCAGGCAAAGCGCGGATCGTTCAATGTATCGGGCACAAGCATTCGTTCGGTCTCGAACAGCGCAAATTTGCAGATCGAATCGTCGAGTGGCATCTCGCGCACACCGAGGCCAATTTCGGATTTGAACCACTGCCGTCCGGCATCGATCAGGTTGACCGCGACAATCGGCGCGCCGAGCAACTGGCCGACCAGCTGAACGATGTCGTCAAAAGCTTGTTCGGGGGCGGTATCGAGAATGCCGTACGCGTGCAGGGCCGCGAGCCGGTCTGCTTCTGTCCATGCTGGACGGGGGCGCGTTTCTTGCACAATGGGACCGCTGGAAATAATGGATGGGCGAGTCTAGCAGGCGTGGAGAAAATTAGTCGTTCGGGAGGCGGCTCTCCGGTCTGACTGTCTGTCTAGCTGTCTAACGGTCGGACTGTCTAACTATTTAACTGTTTAGCTGTTTAGCTGTTTAACTGTTTAACTGTTTAGCTGTTTAGCTGTTTAACTGTTTAACTGTTTAACTGTTTAACTGTTTAACTGTTTAACTGTTTAACTGTTTTGCAGCAGCAACTGAAATTCCTGCACTGCGGCCCGAATTAACCACTTGTCACTTTCATGGCGCATGACCGGTCCATTGGCAGCACCGTCACGCACAGCAAACGCGCGATATATTCCATTGCCAGAACATGGTCGTGCTTCATGGGAGCCTGAAAAGCCTCTTCATCGATGGCATGGATACGGCCCGGCACCAGTGCTTTGAGTTACTGTGCCAGGCGCATTGAATCGGCACTGGCCTGCCAGGCGCATTGAATCGGCACTGGCCTGCCACGCGCCGGCTTCAATATTGCCGGGGTCTTTTACCTGATTGCCAGACAGCCTTCAGGCAAACAGGCCATGCAAAAACCAGCGCGGTTCCAGGTCTGTATGCGTCCCCACGATGCGTTCCCGGTACACCCAGTACAACGCGTGATCCTGTCCCTCTGCAATAAAATAATCACGCGTCTGCATCTGGTTCCACCAGCCTGCTTCGATGCGCTCAGGAGGCGACGCCATGCGTAATGGCGAGCCATAAAAAGGCCGGTGATTGCGGATCAATAAGGCGATGGGTTTGGCCAGCAGCCAGGCCGGACGCGGAAAACGTTGCAGGTCGTCGGGCATCTGTGCAGCACGCTTTGCCGCGCGGATGGTTTGCTGCACCGGCAGCCAGATGTTGGCGAGATCGGGCCGGTAATCGGCTTGCGGGGCGGCTTGCAAAACATTTTCGGGGCCCAGGCGCGCGACCAGCAATTCAAACATGCGCACGCGGTCTTCCTCGCTGCCGCCGGGCTCCGGAAACAACGATTCGCTGGGCGGCGCCATCGGCTGCACCTGCAGCGCTTCCAGTGCCAGACCGATCACCGGTGCCTCCAGTTCCAGCTTGGCCAGACGCTCCTTCAACAGCCGTACCAGGTGTTCGTCGCGCCACGTGGCTTCGGCCAGCGCGATATCCACCAGCGTGGGCGCGCGCGCGACCTTGCCGCGTTCGTGCTCGAGGTAAAACGTGATGCGTTCCACGGCAAGCTGGTGCGCACACAGCCAGCCGGTTAGTTGCAGCAGCAGACGCTGGGCTGCGTACAGCAAGGCGTCGGCATGCTCGACACGGTCGAACAATTCCAGCTTTGCATGAAAGGTGGTGGGCGCGACGATCCATTCGAACAGCTCCGGCATCATGCCATACGCAGCGTCGAGCATGTCGAGCAACGGCCGGCCGCAGCGGCGTTGCAGGCCGGGACGCGGTAACCGGCGCATGTCGCCGAGATTAAAACAGCCGATGCCTTCGAACCAGGTGGCGAAGGCCCGCGCTGGCGGCGCCAGTGCGCTGGGCAGGCGGTCGAGACGGCGCACCAGCGCGGGCATTTTGACGACGCGCCCGGCATTCCGGCGCGCCAGCAGCCAGGCGCCGCGCGCCGTGGGGGCGCAACTAAGCGCGCCCGAAAAACCGAGCGTGCGCAAGTTGGCGCGTACCTGGCGGGAAAGGGATCGAATGCCGCCAAACAAACGCAGGCTGGCGCCAATATCGAGCAGCAGCACCGATTCCTCGCCTTGCGCCACAAGCGGCGTGTACTGCAACAACGCCATGGCCACCGCATGCTGCGCCTCGGCTTCCTTTAATAAATCGCGCTCGACCAGGCGCGCCTCCGGCATCAGCATCAGCACGCCGCCGCGGCGCATGCCCACTTGCACGCCGGCGGCATGTGCCAGCGGCGAGACGGCCAATACGCGCTCTTGTTCGAGCACGACCGTGCCCGTGTCACTGGACCAGTTCGGGCAAAACACCTCGAGTGGCAAGCGGGACAGATAGAGGGCGATCCAGAGGCGCATGACGTTGCGGCAATACAGAAGGAGTGAGGGGCAAACCCAGCGGTAAAAACAGCGGTGCATCGCGCTGTGGGCCGCGGCGTTTGACGAAGTGGATGTCCAGCCCGCCAGCGGCAGGCCGCAAGCTCAAGCGCAATGGCGACGGTGATGCATCCTGCGCGCTGGCCAGCGGACGCAGCATGAAAAACAATGTTTCACCACATTGCGCTGCGAGGTGCAGCCGACGCAGGTTCTCATTGCGTGCATGGTTTTGCCATAGCAGCAAAGCGCCACAACTACCGCTGCGCAGCACCTGCTCGGCAGCCCATAAAGTATCGGCACTGCGCGTACTGCGGATCCAGACCAGCTGGGATGGCGGCAAGCCCAACGCTGCCAGCGCCAGTGCCTGCGGTGCATGCGGCGGTTGCAACAGCACGATGCGGCGCCCTGCCGCTGCCTGCAATGCCGGACGCAGTAAACGCAGTTCGCCAATGCCCGGCTGCTGCAACAACAGGTCGATCAGGGTGCCGGTGGGCCAGCCAGCGCCGGGCAACTGGTTAGAAAGCGTGGGATGGCCGGTATCGATGCAGCGCGCGCTGGAATGCGCCAGTTGCGAAGCGCGCCACAACGCAGGATGCAGGCTTTCCGGAGCAGGATGGTTGTTTGGAAAGTTCATGATAAGCTGACAAAAGTACTGTATGGATGAACAGTACTATCGCCTTCTGGCTTTGGCAAGACCTATCTTTTGCGCGTGTGGGGTTGACATGTGCGGGGCTTTGAATGTCCCGGGCAAAAGTGTTCAGTAATTAACCTGGCAACAATACCGGGATGAAACATGGCATTGCCGAGACATCTTCATGACGATTTCTCCGATGTATTGCAGCAACATTTTTTTGCGTGGCGACACCGGGCCCGTCAGAACCAGCAGGTGCGCTTTGCTGGAAAGGCACTACGCGTGGAATTTTCCCGGTGGGACTGCTTGCTGATCGGTATGCGGCGATGGCGGCGGGCACCATCGTGTGAGGAATGTATCGGTCAATGCGCCGGGCCCGCTGCCGGGAGCGGCGGCGCCGACTACCGTGCCGGCAGTCTCGTTCCTGCTTTACCGTGAAAATCAGCCCAGCAATGCGGCGGCGCGCCGGCGCAAACGCGACAGCAAGGCGCTGGCCACCGAGTGCGTGCGAATCGGTTTGTTAAGCGGACCCGCGTTGATGCAACGTGCCGTAATGGTCATGATCATGGCTCCAGAAAGTTGAATATTTTGACTCAACAGCAGTCTCGCATCTGCCAGTGACAGCATCGTGACATACGAACGGGCAACAAAAATCGCGTTCTCCACCCGATTGATGCGCATCAAACTTTTCGCCAGAACGCCGCCTAAGCTGTGGTTTCGCCCGAACACACATCATCTGGAGACCGATCATGAGCTATGCGGACCGTGATAAATATGGCATCTACCAACGCAGCAGCGCATCATCCAGGCCCGGCCCGGCGCTGATGGGCGCTGACACTGTCATCGGCGACAGCGTCGTCAACGGTGCAGAAGAAGACCTGGGCGACATCCGGGAAATCATGCTCGACATGCACACTGGCCAGGTAGCCTATGCAGTACTGTCGTTTGGCGGCTTCCTGGGCATCGGTGAAAAGCTGTTTGCCGTGCCATGGGGCGCGCTGCACCTCGACACGGTCAACGAGCGCTTCGTGCTCCATGTCGACAAGGCCCGCCTGAAAAACGCCCCCGGCTTCGACCCTGGCGCCTGGCCGGACATGAGCGACACCGCCTGGGCCAGGCAAATCCATACTTTTTATGGCACCGATGCGCAGCAGTCAAACGCACCCAGCATGGGGCCATCGGTCGCTACTGGCGGCTTTGTCAGCGGTGGCGCAGGTAGCAGAAGCGCCGCGGGTTCGGGCAGCTTGCAGTCCGGCGCCGACACCGGCAAGGGCGCCAGTGCGGGCGCCAGTGCGGGTGCGGGTGCGGGTGCGGGTGCGGGTGCGGGTGCGGGCAATATCAGCACCAGCGGCGCCAGCACTGGCAACTTCTCAGGTGGCGTCACACCGGGAACCGCGCCAAAAAGAATCCCGTCGACAGCGATATCGAGGTAAAGAAAAAGCCAGCGCCTCGGATACGCGGCGCCACCGAAGCGCGAGAAACCGTCGCGAGCGGCGGCAATTTTGGCCGAGAAGCGGAGCTGTACGCATGTACAGCGAGCATCGCAGGCCGAAAGTGCAACGCGCAGCAGGTTTATCGCGCTTCGCTCACCAGCAGGCCGAAAGTGCAACGGGCAGCAGGTTTATCGCGCTTCGCTCAACGTTCGCTCAACGTTGCATGGATTCCCATATTTTCTGGAGGCGTTTGGCGGAAATTGGCATCGGCGTGCGCAGTTCCTGGGCAAACAGGGAAACCCGCAGTTCTTCCAGCATCCAGCGGAATTCCGTCATGCGCGGGTCGGTGTTTTTACCGTCCTGCTGCCTGGCTGTGCGCTGGAACTGGCTGGCCGCACTTTGCCACTCGGCCATCAGTTTGGCATCGCGCGCAGCGTCACCGCGCAGCTTTTCCAGGCGCACATTGACGGCTTTCAGGTAGCGTGGGAAATGCGCCAGCTGGCTGTAGTCGTTGTCGATGAGGAAGCGTTTATGGACCAGCCCCTGCAACTGTGCCTGCATGTCGGCAGCCGCAGCAGCCGGGACGTTTTGCAGCTTTTTCGGCAAGCCATGGAATTCGGTCAGCACCAGCGACACCAGCCGGGCAATTTCGTTAACTAATAAGCCCAGGCGCGCCTTGCCTTCTTCTTTTCGCTTGTTGAAAGCCGTGGCGTCGGTGGGTAGTGGGTCTTGCAGGCAGGCGATGTCGATGGCTTTCTGAATGATCTGGTCGCGCAGTTCTTCCTGCGAGCCCAGTGCCATGAATTGCATGCCCATCTGCTGCATGCCGGGGATGTTTTTCTCGGCAAATTTCAATTGATCCTTGAACTGCAGCGCAAACAGGCGGCGCAGGCCGACGCGGTGCGTGCGTGCAGCCACGTTGGGATCGTCGAACACTTCGAGGTCGCAGTACGCGCCCTTGTCGACCAGTGCCGGGAAGCCGATCAAGGTCAGCTTGCCCTGGGCTATTTCGAGCAGCTCCGGCAATTCGCCAAAGCTCCAGCTGGTAAGCCCGGTGTGCTTGCCGGCCACCGGTGGCGCAACCGGCGCCGCGTTGCTGGCACCTGAGCCACCAGCAGCACCCGCACCGCCCTTGCCTTTCGGCGCCGTCGGCATCGGACGCGGTCCGGGCGCGGACACCGATACCGGTCCGCTTGGTGGCACCGCAGCGCTCGGTTTCACTTCGGCCAGCTTCTGGAAACTCTGGCGGGCCTGGCCGCCAAATTCGGCCTGCAGGGTGGCCAGGTTGCGGCCCATTTCCAGTTGGCGGCCATGCTCATCGATGACCTTGAAGTTCATGAAATGGTGGGCCGGCAGCGTCTCGACTTTAAAATCGGTCGACAGCACGTTCAACCCGGTTTCCTTGCGGATTTCGCCAATGATGACGTCGATCAGATCGCCACGACCAAACTGGCCGGCTTCGTTGATGCGCTCACAAAAGCGGGCAGCAAAATCTGGCAGCGGCACGCAGTGGCGGCGCAGCTTTTGCGGCAACGATTTGAGCAGCAGATGCACTTTTTCTTTCAGCATGCCCGGCACCAGCCAGTCGGCCCGCTCGCGCGGCAACTGGTTCAGGGCAAACAGCGGCACCGATACCGTCACGCCATCGCGCACACTGCCCGGCTCGAAGTGGTAGCTGAGCGCCATCTCGATACCGGTCACGCTCATCATTTTGGGAAACAGATCGGTCGTCACACCGGCCGCTTCGTGGCGCATCAATTCTTCCCGCACCAGAAACAGCAGTTTCGGCTCCGCGTGCGAAACATCTTTCACCCATTTTTCGAAACCGGCGCCATTGACGACGTCCTTCGGAATCAGCTTGTCGTAAAACGCGATGATCAATTGATCGTCGACCAGCACGTCGAGACGGCGCGACTTGTGCTCGAGGCTTTCAATTTCCTTGATCAGCTTGTGGTTGTGCGCAAAAAACGGCGCGCGCGTCTCGTAATCGCCGCCCACCAATGCTTCGCGGATAAAAATCTCGCGCGCCTCCACCGGGTTGAACTGGCCATAATTAATCCGGCGCTGGCTGTAGACAACAATGCCGTACAGCGTGGCACGCTCCGACGCCGTCACTTGCGCGGCGCGTTTTTCCCAGCGCGGCTCGCCCCACGATTTTTTCAGAAGATGTGATCCAACCCGTTCTACCCACTCGGGCTGGATCTGGGCAATGCAGCGCGCGTACAGGCGCGTGGTTTCCACCAGTTCGGCGGCCATCACCCACTTGCCCGGCTTCTTTAAAAGCGACGAACCCGGCCAGATATGAAAGCGGATACCGCGCGCGCCCAGGTAGCCGGCCGTCGCATCGTCCTCGGCCTTGTAGCCGATATTTCCCAGCAGGCCGGTCAACAGCGCCGTGTGCAGGTTTTCATACGTAGCCGGCAACTCGTTCATGCGCCAGCCCTGTTCCTTGACGATCGTCAGCAACTGGGAATGCACGTCGCGCCACTCGCGCAGGCGCACCTGCGACAGAAAACTGGCGCGGCACGTTTCCATCAACTGCCGATTGGTTTTCTTGTGCTCGATAGCCTGCTCGAACCAGCGCCAGATTTTTATATAGCTGAGGAACTCGGACTTTTCGTCGGCGAATTTTTTATGCGCTTCATCGGCCTGCTGCTGGTACTCCATCGGCCGGTCGCGCGGGTCCTGCACCGACAACGCCGACGCGATGATCAGCATCTCGGTCAGACACGCGTTATCCAGCGCCGCCAGAATCATGCGCCCGACGCGCGGGTCGAGCGGCAATTTCGACAGCTTCATGCCCAGCGGCGTCACTTGGTTATATTCGTCCACTGCGCCAACTTCCTGCAGCAACTGGTAACCGTCGGCAATCGCGCGCGGGAGCGGCGGTTCGATGAACGGGAACGTTTCGACGTCGGTCAGGTGCAGCGTCTTCATGCGCAGGATAACGGCTGCCAGCGACGAGCGCAAAATTTCCGGCTCTGTAAATTTCGGCCGCTGCAGGAAATCGTCTTCTTCGTACAGGCGGATACAGACGCCATCGGCCACCCGGCCGCAACGCCCGGCGCGCTGGTTGGCTGCCGATTGTGCAATCGGCTCCACCTGCAGTTGCTCGACCTTGTTGCGGAAACTGTAACGTTTTACGCGCGCGAGACCTGCATCGACGACGTAGCGGATGCCCGGCACTGTCAGTGATGTCTCGGCCACGTTGGTTGCCAGCACGATGCGGCGCGCGTTCGAAATTTTGAAAACTTTTTCCTGCTCTTCGACCGACAGGCGCGCAAACAGCGGCAAAATTTCCACGTGTGGTGGATGATGCTTGCGCAGCGCCTCGGCGCAATCGCGAATTTCGCGCTCGCCCGGCAAGAACACCAGCACGTCGCCCGAGCCGAGGCGCGCCACTTCATCGACACCGTCGATCACGGCATCCATCAAATCGCGCTTGTCGCGCGCGGCCTGCGCCTTCGGTACCGGCTTGCCGTTCTCCTGGGCAGGCGCCGATACCGGGTCGCGGTCGACCGGGCGATAGCGGATTTCGACCTTGTACAGGCGGCCTGAAACTTCAATGACCGGCGCTGGTTTGTCAAGCGTGCCGAAGTGCCGCGCGAACCGCTCCGCATCGATCGTCGCCGACGTGATGATGACTTTCAAATCGGGCCGGCGCGGCAGCAATTGTTTTAAATAGCCGAGCAGAAAATCGATGTTCAGGCTGCGCTCGTGCGCCTCATCGATGATGATCGTGTCGTAGGCTTTCAGCAGCGGATCGGTCTGGGTTTCGGCCAGCAAAATACCGTCCGTCATCAACTTGACGGACGCGCCAGGCTGCAGCGTGTCGGTAAAACGCACCTTGAAACCGACGTGGATGCCCAGCGGCGAACCGAGTTCCTGGGCAATCCGTTTCGCCGTCGACGACGCCGCAATCCGGCGTGGTTGCGTGTGCCCGATCAGACCCTTGCTGCCGCGCCCGAGTTCCAGGCAAATTTTCGGCAGCTGGGTGGTCTTGCCGGACCCGGTTTCGCCGGAGACGATGATGACCTGGTTCTCCAGGATGGCTTTGGCAATATCGCCGCGACGACCGGAAACCGGCAAGTCTTCGGGGAAAGTGATCGGCGGCAAAGGCGTGCGGAAAGGGGCCTCCCCGCGAAGGCGGGGATCCATGGCACGCTTGCTTTGTACGTTACCGGTCGCAGGACGTTGCGAATGACGCGAACGCGTGCCCGCATCACCGCTCTCGCGCCGCTGTGTAACAACCACTTCGGTGTTGGCGACCGTGCTATGGGTCCCCGCCTGCGCGGGGACGGGGCTACTCTTTTCAGACATTCGTTTTTCAGTATTTTTACTGCGCAAGTCGCGCAGCGAATTATAATGCGGCAAATGGAAAACCCTAACCAATTCGTCCAGTGGCTGCGCTCCGTCGCCCCCTACATTCATGCCTTCCGCGGCAAGACCTTCGTCGTCGCCTTCCCTGGCGAACTCGTCACTGCCGGCGCCCTGCCCGTGCTGGCGCAAGACTTGTCTTTGCTGGTTGCGCTCGGTATTCGTGTCGTGATCGTGCACGGTTCGCGACCACAAGTAGCTGAACAATTGGCACTGCGAAATGTCGAAGGCCGCTTTCACAACGGCATCCGCATCACCGACCTGCCCGCGCTCGAATGCGCCAAGGAAGCCGCCGGCGAACTGCGCCTCGACATCGAAGCTGCCTTCAGTCAGGGCCTGCCAAATACGCCGATGAGCAATGCGGCCATCCGCATCATCTCGGGCAATTTCGTCATCGCCCGCCCGCTCGGCGTATTCGACGGCGTCGACCTGGAACTGACTGGCGTCACCCGCAAGATTGCTTCGGAAACCATCCAGCCAATCCTTGAGACCGACAGCCTGGTGCTGCTCTCGCCCCTCGGTTTTTCACCGACCGGCGAAGTATTCAACCTGACGATGGAAGACGTGGCCGCCGCCACCGCCATCGCCCTGCACGCGGAAAAACTGATCTTCATCACCGAAACCACGATGATGACCGACATTGCCGGGACCGAGATTCGCGAGCTGTCGTCGCACCAGGCCGAAGCCGTGTTGCAGGCCGGCTTCCTGCCGCCCGATGCCGCGTTCTACCTCGAGCACGCCATCAAGGCGTGCAACAGCGGCGTCGACCGCGCGCACATCGTCCCCTTCGAGATGGATGGTTCGGCGCTGCTCGAACTGTTCACCCACGATGGCGTGGGCACGATGATCAGCCACGAAAATCTCGAAAGCCTGCGTCAGGCCACAATTGAGGACGTTGGCGGCATTATCAAGCTGATCGAGCCGCTGGAAGCCGATGGCACGCTGGTCAAACGTGGCCGCGAGCTGATCGAACGCGAAATCGAGCAGTTTTCCGTCATCGACCACGATGGCGTCATTTTCGGCTGCGCGGCGCTGTATCCGTTCCCGGAAGCGAAAATGGGCGAGATGGCCTGCTTGATCGTCAGCCAGGATACGCAGACGCAAGGCGACGGCGAGCGTATTCTGAAGCACATGGAAAACCGGGCGCGCGCAGCCGGTCTGACCAAGCTGTTCGTGCTGACCACGCGCACCATGCACTGGTTCAAAAAACGCGGCTTCGTGCCGGCCACCGTGGACGATTTGCCGAAAGACCGCCAGCACATGTACAACTGGCAGCGCAAGTCACAGGTTTTGATCAAAACCTTATAATGCACGCCTCGATTAAAACACCAGGAGCATCACATGGCCCGCACCGTCCACTGCATCAAACTCGATAAAGACGCCGAAGGGCTCGATTTCCCCCCGTACCCGGGCGAACTGGGCAAGCGGATTTATGAATCGGTGTCGAAAGAAGCCTGGCAGGCGTGGCTGAAGCATCAGACCATGCTGGTCAATGAAAACCGGTTGAATCTGGCCGATCAGCGCGCCCGCAAGTATCTGGCGACGCAGATGGAAAAGCATTTCTTCGGCGAAGGCGCCGATCCTGCGATGGGGTATGTACCGCCGGCGGAGTAATCCCCCCCGTCCCCGCGAAGGCGTCGTGGCTTTGCCACGACTCCATAGCACCCAAGCTAAATCACTTCAGCCCGCGTTACGAAAACGCGCAGGAAGCAATGTTGATTAACGTGCTATAGACCCCCGCCTGCGCGGGGGAGCTGCTTGCACTGCCTTAATTCGCAGCGCGCCATGAACACTCTGCCGTCATCGCAATGCATGCGATACACCTCGACCGGCCCGGCCGGCGTCACCAAAGCAGCGCCCTCGCCACCCCGGCACGCCTGGGCCTTGGCCATGATTTCCACGGTAGCCGATGAAATGCCCGAGACAAACGGCAGCTTCTCGATCGGCGCGCCATTCGCATCGACCAGTTGCGGTGGGGCAGGACGCGCTACGCTGGCCACGGGCCGCGTCACCGTGGTCGGCCTGAACATCGAGCAGCCGCTCGTTACCACGGCGATCATTCCAACGGCAAGCAGCAAGCGTTTCATGGCGAATTCCATTAAAAGGTGAGTTTCTTGACGCCGTCGGCGGTGCCGAGCAGGCACACGTCGGCGCCACGCGCGGCAAACAGGCCGACGGCAATCACGCCGACGATCTGGTTGATGGCAGCTTCCAGCGCTACCGGGTCGGTAATCGACAAACCGGCCACGTCGATGATCTCGCCGCCGTTATCGGTGATAAAAATCTCGTCGCTGGCAACCACCGTGCGCACGCGCGGCGTGCCGCCCAGCGCGGTCAGTTTGCGCATCACGGCAGCGCGCGCCATCGGCAACACTTCCACCGGCAATGCAAACGCGCCCATCGTCTGCACCAGTTTCGAACCATCGGCGATGCAGACGAACTGCTTCGACACCGATGCCACGATTTTTTCACGCGTCAGTGCCGCGCCGCCGCCCTTGATCATCGCGCCGGAGTCGGTGATTTCGTCGGCGCCGTCGATGTAGACGGCAATCGATTCGACTTCGTTCAGGTCGTACACGTCGATGCCGTGACCGCGCAGGCGTGCAGCGGTTGCTTCCGACGAGGCTACGGTGCCCTTGATACGGTCCTTGATCTTCGCCAGTTCGTCGATAAAAAAGTTGGCCGTGGAACCGGTGCCGACGCCGATGATTTCGCCGTCCACCACGTAGTCGATTGCGGCGCGCGCCACGGCTTGTTTGAGTTCGTCCTGGGTCATGATGTCGATAGGTGGGAAAGAAGCCGCCATTCTAGCGGATCGCCACCTGCCATCGCCAATTCTTCCGGCTTGCATACGCTATGCTGCCCGCAGTAATCATCTTGAGGAGCAATGTGTGGATGCAGTTCGCCTGGGCTCGCTGGTTTTCCCGATCCAGGTTGCGCTGGTCGTCGCCAGCATTGTGCTGGCCAACGCCGTCGCAGCGTGGTTTCGCCGCTACCGTGGCATCGATCCCGGCCCCATCCTGTGGAAGATGATACTGGCTGGTTTCGTCGTCGCGCGCCTGGTATTCGTGTGGCGGCATCACGCCATTTATTTCAGCGCTCCACTGTCGATTGTGGACATGCGCGACGGCGGCTTTCACGCGCTGGCCGGTTTCATCACCGCCTTTGTCGTCGGCGCCGAGCTGACGCGCCGCGCCGTCCCGCTGCGCCGCCCCCTGATTATGGCCGCTTCGGCGGGCTTGCTCCTGTTTGCCGGCGCCACAGTACTCAACACGGCCCTCACCCCGCCAGCAGCACCGTTACCAGGCATCGACGTGCGCCTGCGCGATGGTACAAGCGTGTCGCTGAGCCACTTTGCCGGCCGGCCGCTGGTGATCAATCTATGGGCTACATGGTGCCCACCCTGCCGACGCGAAATGCCGGCCATGATGGCGGCCCAGCAGGCCCATCCCTATATCACTTTTGTGTTCGTCAACCAGGGCGAGTCCAGCGCCATGGTTGAGCGCTACCTCGCCGACCATGGCCTGCGCATGGAAAATGTCGTCATCGATCCGGCCAAACAGCTAAGCGCACGGGCTGGCGCATCCGGCTATCCGACGACCTTGTTTTATGACGCCGCCGGCTTCCTGCAGCAGCGCCACATGGGTGAACTTTCCCGGGCGACGCTGGACGAAAAAATCAACGGTTTGCGCGCGGCAGCCGCCACACCGGTGCGGGCAGATTAACGCGATCCGCGGGGTCCGTAACAAACCCCGCCAACACCCGCTCGTACAGCGCCAGTTGCCCAGCGTAGCGCGACTGGCGCATGACTTCTGGAAGGCACAAAAATTTCAGCGCAAAATAATCGGCCAGCACATCGCCCTGCGCTTCCATATTGAAATCGGCCAGCGTGGCGCTATTACTTAATTCGTAGGCGTACGACAGTCCGATCCGGATCGCTCCGCGCAAGCGCACCGGATAACCAAGCTGATGCTGCCAGACATGCGTCATCTCGTGCATGAACCAGTGGCGCGCCGATGCATCGGCCGCGGCATAGTTGGGCAAATAACAGGACGGATGAAAATAGATGCTGCCATTCGGCGCCATGGCGCAATGCGCCGGTTGGAGTCCGAATGGCAGATAGCAGCGCCGGAAAATACGGACGCGCGCATAGTCGATGGCGGCGCCAAAGACCAGGCGCGCCATCGCGATTTCGTCCGCGTGGAGCGGACGGGCTGAAGCCGGACGCTTTATCGGCGCAGCGCGGCAGCGGCGCGCGCCAGTTCGGTGATGCGGCCCCAGTCGCCGGCAGCGATGGCGTCTTTCGGCGTCAGCCACGAACCGCCCACGCACGCGACGTTTTTGAGGGCCAGGAAACTTGGCGCGGTGTCGATGGAAATGCCGCCGGTCGGGCAGAACGTCACATCGGCCAACGGGCCGCCGATGGCGTTGAGCATGCCCACGCCGCCGGCCTGCATGGCCGGGAACAGTTTCAGTTCGCGAAAACCCGCTTCGCGCGCGGCCATCACTTCGGACGGCGTCATCACGCCGGGCAGCAATGGCAGGCCGCTCTTTTTCGACGCTTCGATGAGCGCGGCGGTCAGGCCCGGCGAGACGCCGAACACGGCGCCGGCGTCACGTGCGGCAGCGAATTCTTCCGGTGCCGTCAAGGTGCCAACACCGACAATCGCGCCTTCGACCTGCGCCATGGCGCGGATAGCGCCGAGGCCATGCTTGGTGCGCAACGTTACTTCCAGCACGCGGATGCCGCCGGCCACCAGTGCGCGCGCCAGCGGCACTGCGTGTTCCGGGTCGTCGATGGCGATTACGGGAATCACGCTCGCCGAGCGCATAATTTCAAGTACGGTCATGGTGGTCATCAGTTAGTCCTTGCAAGAAAATCTTCATCGGAACCCGGCATGATATCGCCTGCATCGACACCTTCGTGCAACGGCACGACGGTCTGGATGGGCGACGGCAGCGGGAAGCTGGTCGCGCCCGTCTCGGCAGCGCTGGTGGCATTGCGAAATACCGCGAACAATTCGCGTCCCATGCCGATGTGACTGGACGTCAGATCGGCGGCAGCCGGCGTGCGCTTGGCCCACACGTCGGCAGGCACCAGCGCTTCGAGCGTGCCAGTGGACGCGTCGAGACGAATGATATCGCCATCGCGCACCAGGCCCAAAGGACCGTCCGCCAGAATTTCCGGCGACACGTGAATGGCCGCCGGCACTTTGCCCGACGCGCCCGACATGCGGCCATCGGTGACGAGGGCGACGTGGTGGCCGGCATCCTGCAGGTTGGCCAGCGCAGGCGTCAACGCGTGCAGTTCCGGCATGCCGTTCGCGCGCGGGCCCTGGAAGCGCAGCACGGCGACGAAATCGCGGTTCAGCTTGCCGGCCTGGTAGGCGTGCATGAATTCTTCCTGCGAGTCGAACGTCAGCGCTGGCGCTTCGACGATCCGGTGCGCCACCTTGACTGCCGAAATTTTCATGATCGCGCGGCCCAGGTTACCTTTTACCAGGATCATGCCGCCGTCTTTTTCAAACGGATTGGTTGCCGGACGCACCACTGCTTCGTCGCCCGACGCCACTGGCAACTCTTTCCAGACAGTTTTGCCGGCGCCGTCCAGGAACGGCTCCATGCAGTGCGCGCGCAAGCCGTGGCCGAGGATGGTGTTGACGTCGTCGTGGGCCAGGCCGGCATCGAGCAATTCGCGGATGATGAAACCCGGACCGCCTGCAGCCTGGAAATGGTTCACGTCGGCGTCGCCGTTCGGATAAATGCGCGCCAGCAGCGGCACGACGCTGGACAATTCATTGAAATCGTCCCAGTCGATGACGATGCCCGCGGCCTTGGCAATGGCCACCAAGTGCAGCGTGTGGTTGGTGGAGCCACCGGTGGCCAGCAGGCCGGCCAGCGCGTTGACAATACATTTTTCGTCGACGATATGGCCCACCGGCATGTAGTCGCCGCCCTGCTGGCTGATTTTGACGGCGCGCTGGGATGCCGACACGGTCAGCGCGGTGCGCAGTTCCGTGCCGGGCGTGATGAACGCGGCGCCTGGCAAATGCAAGCCCATGATTTCCATCAGCATCTGGTTGCTGTTGGCGGTGCCGTAGAACGTACAGGTGCCGGCGCCGTGGTAGGCCTTCGCTTCGCCTTCGAGCAATTCTTCGCGCGTGGCCTGGCCCAGCGCGTAACGCTGGCGTACTGCAGCTTTTTCCTTGTTCGAGATGCCGGTGGTCATCGGGCCGGCCGGCACGAACACGGCCGGGATGTGGCCGAAGTGCAGCGCGCCGATCAACAGGCCCGGCACGATCTTGTCGCACACGCCCAGGTACAGCGCCGCGTCGAACATATTGTGGGACAGCGCCACAGCCGTGCTCATGGCGATGGCGTCGCGCGAAAACAGCGACAGTTCCATGCCGGGCTGGCCTTGCGTCACGCCGTCGCACATGGCGGGCGTGCCGCCGGCGAACTGGGCCACGGCGCCAACGTCGCGCACGGCATCCTTGATGATGGCCGGGAAGTGTTCGAACGGCTGGTGCGCCGACAGCATGTCGTTATAAGAAGACACGATCGCCACCGACGGCTGGCGGTACTCGCGCAGTTTCAGCTTGTCGTTGGCGGGAAACGCCGCGAAACCGTGCGCCAGGTTGGTACAGGACAACGCACCGCGCTGCACGCCCTTGATGCGCGCCGCATCCACGTGGGCGAGGTAGGCCGCGCGCGATGGCGCGCTACGGTCGATGATGCGCTGGGTAACGCGTTCAACTACGGGATGTAGCGCCATGGTACGGTTCCTTGTTTGTAAGTTCTAAATTGAATTCTGAAATTTTACTACATTTTAAAACACCGGGCTTTTCATGACTATTCGCCACAAAAAATGGCGGATCACAGGGGAGTCATAGAGTGCATCTGTAGTGAATTTACCCAGAGTTCCTGTATTATTCGACCATCTTTCATCGCCATCTTCCCACACCCATGCTCACGCCCTCGTTGACCAGTACCGCCAGCTTCCAGGCTTTGGAAACCCACGCCATCGATGCCGAAGACTGGCAGATGCGCGGCCTGTTCGGCGCCGACCCGCAACGCTTCGGGCGTTTGTCGGTGGAAGCGGCCGGACTGTTCCTAGACTATTCAAAAAACCGTCTTGACGGGCGCACGCTTGACATGCTCGCCACACTGGCACGCGAACGCGGCGTGGAAGAACGGCGCGATGCCATGTTTGCCGGCGAGAAAATCAACCTGACCGAACACCGCGCCGTGCTGCACACTGCCCTGCGCGCGCCGCGCGAGGTTGAACTGACGGTGGACGGCCAGGATGTCGCGGCCGACGTGCACGCCGTGCTGCACCGCGTTCGCGTCTTCAGCGACGCCGTGCGCAGTGGTGCCTGGCAAGGTTACTCGGGCAAGCCGATCACCGACATCGTCAATATCGGCATCGGCGGCTCCGATCTGGGCCCGAAGATGGTCTGCCTGGCGCTGCGCCAGTACGCCCATCCGCGCCTGACGATGCATTTTGTGTCGAACGTCGATGGCCACGATATCGATGCCGCGCTGCAAAAGGTGAATCCGGAAACCACCCTCTTCATCATCGCCTCGAAAACATTCACCACCGGCGAAACCATGATGAACGCGCAGACCGCGCGCGCCTGGTTCCTGCAAACGGCGCCCGAAGCTGCGCTGAGCAAGCACTTTGTGGCGGCATCGACCAACGTCGAGGCCATCAAGACGTTCGGCATCGATCCACAAAATATGTTCCCGTTCTGGGACTGGGTTGGCGGGCGCTATTCGGTCTGGTCGGCCATCGGCCTGCCGATCGCGCTGGCAGTGGGCTACGGTTATTTTGCCGATTTCCTGGCTGGCGCCCACGCGATGGACCTGCATTTCAAGGAAGCGCCGATTGAGACCAATATGCCGATGATCCTGGCGCTGGTGGGTTTCTGGAACCGTCAGTTCCTCGGCTGCACATCGGTGTCGATTGCGCCCTACCACCAGGACCTGAGCCGCTTCCCGGCATATCTGCAGCAACTCGACATGGAGAGCAATGGCAAGCGCGTCACGCGCGCCGGCCAGCCAGTCGACACGCCCACCTGCCCGATCATCTGGGGCGACACCGGCACCAACGGCCAGCACGCGTATTTCCAGTTGCTGCACCAGGGCACCGATGTCACGCCGATCGATTTCATCGCCACGCTGCGCCCCGCGCACGAACTGGAACACCAGCACGCCGCGCTGCTGGCCAATTGTTTTGCGCAATCCGAAGCCTTCATGAAGGGCAAAACCATCGATGAAGTGCGGGCCGACCTGCAGCAGCAAGGCCTGTCGCTGGCCGAGATGGAGCGCCTGGCGCCGCATAAAACATTTCCGGGCAACCGTCCGAGCAACACCATCCTGATGGAATACCTGACCCCGTTTAACCTGGGTTCGCTGATTGCGCTGTACGAGCACAAAACGTTCGTGCAGGGCGTGATCTGGGATGTCAACAGTTTCGACCAGTGGGGCGTGGAACTGGGCAAGGTGCTGGCCAAACGTATCGAAGCCGAACTGACCGGCACGCCGGTACCAGGCGAACACGACAGTTCGACCAACGGACTCATTGCCCGCGCGCGCGCAGCAATTTAAGGAGCATCGCATGAAAATCGACGTTTTCCACGATCAGCCGATGCAAGTCGGCGAATGCCCTCTCTGGCACCCGCACGAAGCGGCGCTGTACTGGGTCGATATCGATGGCTTCAATGTCCATCGTAAAGATCCGGCAACCGGCGAACATCGTCAATATCCGATGACCAGCGAGCCGTGTGCACTGGCCATTCATGCCAGCGGCGGGCTGGTGATTGCGCGCCGGGATGGTTTCGTACACCTGGACACCATCAGCGGCGCCGTGACCACCATTGCCGATGCGCCATACGACACCGCCACCACGCGCTTCAACGATGGCCGCGTCGATCCGGGCGGTCGCTTCTGGGTGGGCACCCGCTACGAACCGGGCGACAAGCAGGCTGCCGCCATGTTCGTGCTGGAGCACGGCAAAGTGCACCAGGCCTGGACCGGCAATATGACCAACTCGAACGGCCTGGCATTCACCCCGGCCGGCGACGCCATGTACCACGCCGACACCACCACCCACCGCGTCGACCGCTACGATTTCGACGCGCTCACCGGAAAGGCGCGCCACGTCCTGCGCTTCCAGCAATTCGACACCGACAAAAAGGCTGCCGGTTACGGCGGCCGTCCGGACGGCGCCGCCGTCGACAGCGAAGGCGCCTACTGGTGCGCGATGTTCGAAGGCGCCCGCATCCTGCGCTTTTCGCCACTGGGCAAGCTGCTTCAGGAAATTGCGCTGCCGGTGCAATGCCCGACGATGATGGCGTTTGGCGGGGACGACTTGCGCACCCTGTATATCACCAGCGCTGCCGGCAAGCGTCCCGACGCCGAAAAAGCGCGCCTGCCGCTGACCGGGCAGGTGCTGTCGTTGCGCGTGGATGTGCCCGGCCGCGCCGAGCATGTCTACGCGCCCTGAAACCCGCGGTGAGTTTCTTGCCCGCGCGGCACGATTCCAATTGACTCAACAGGGGTGGGCGGCTATCCTCCGTCCACCTTTCACGACCCGCGTTTGCCTCGCCGCACCAGGATAGCCTGACCACGGTTCAGACTGTCATTATTCACTCCATGAAATCACCCTCCAGCAATATTCCTGCCGGCTACTGGCGCGCCACTCTGGCTGAATTGAACCTGTTCCATCCCGAACTGCCGCCTGGCGCCAGCCTGATGACGTTGGAAGAAACCGACGACACCTGGCGTGTGGCTGGCGAAGCGGGCGCGGTCGAAGCGTGGGTCAAGGGGCAGTTTGCGGCAAGTAAAACGCCGGCCAGCGATGTTATCCCCTTTTTATTGACGCCGGCCCGCCTGGTGCCGGGCAAAGGCGGCGATGCGGCGGTGCTGCTGTGCATTGCGTGCCGGCTGAAACGCTCGGGCGAACTGGTAGTGGACCCGCAGCGCATGCCATGGATACCGCGCGACTTGCTGGCGCCGACCGCTGGCCGCCTGGAAGTGGGCCTTCTCGCCGAGCACGACGCGTTCATCGCCAGCCTCGCTTTCAAACCGGCCAGCCTGCGCCAGGCCCTGGAGATGGCGGCCGACCTGTTCGACGCTGTCGCCGGCGCGCATTTGCCCGCGCTGCAGGAAACGCTGGGGCGCCCCGGCGGCGGCGCATTCGAGGCCGACGGCTACGTGCTGGCCAACGGCTGGTACGGCATGCCGTGCGACCCGCCGGTAATGGCGCGCCACATCATCAAACTGTACGACCAGATTGCCGGCGAGGTGTTGCCGCTGCCACTGTTCGAAAATCTGGCCTGTACGCAGGTCCGGCCCGCGCGTGCGCCGGTGAGCGTGGGCGATGCCGGGGCCCAGAATGCCGCGACAGTCGGCCATATCAATATTCACCATCCGCTGTCGCCGACGCAGCGCACGGCGATGGCCGAACTGGCGCAGTTGCCCGACGGCGGCGTGCTGGCCGTCAACGGCCCTCCCGGCACCGGCAAGACCACGCTGCTACAAAGCGTGGTGGCGCAAATGTGGGTCGACGCCGCGCTGGCGCAGGGCGAATGCCCGCTGATACTGGTCGCCTCGACGAATGTCAAGGCAGTGGAAAACGTGCTGAGCAGTTTTGCGACGATCTGCGCCCAGACCGGGCACGAGCGCTGGCACCCCTACCCTGGCGGTTTTGGTTTGTTCCTCGCCTCGGAGTCGCGCCAGAGCAATTTTCCAGTGTGCACATCGAAAACCCAGCCCTTTACCGAATGGGAAGCGCGTGCGCCGGTGTACGCTGCGCAACGGCACTTTATCGACAAGGCTCAGGCCCAGTTTCCCGGCGAGCGGGCGATCGTCAATATTGTCGCCAAACTGCACCAGCAGCTCGATCATCATGCCCAGCGCCTGCGCGGCCTGATCACGGCGCGCCAGGCAATTTTCGACGCCAGCGGACGCAACCTGATGGACGGCGCCAGCAGCGTCTGCGAGCACCTGATCGTGGCCTACCAAGCGGAGACCAAGGCCCACGCCCGGCGCGCACGCGTGTGGGCGCGCGACATCGCTGCCTGCCACGATGCCACTGCCGCCGCCACCTACGCCTATGCCGAATCGGTGGCCGACATTGTGCGCGCCGAAGCGGGCTGGGCCAATCACATGACGCATTCGCCGTTGTGGCTCGACCTGCTGGCGTTTTTCCCGCCGGTGGGCAAGCGCCGCTCGCGGCTGGACCGCGCGTTTCTGGCGTCGGAAGCTGCCACCGTCACGCTCAACGAACGGCGCGACGACCCGGCTGGCTTCCTGCACAATGCCAAGCTGGAAGCGCTGCACAAGCGCAATACCGACCAGGCCGCGATTGCCGAGCGCTTCCAGGAAGCCGAGCAGCAGCGCCAGGCCGCGCTGGCCCAGCAACGGGTGGCGCAACAAAAGCTGGCAAACATTGAAACGCTGCTCGACCAGTGGCGCGACGCGCTGCAGGGCGACCTGCGCCATCTGGAAGACATCACGCTGCCAGACCTGAGCGACGCCCTCGACCTGGCGCTGCGTGCGCCGATGTTCGGCATCGCCGACCATTACTGGACCGGGCGCTGGTTGCTGCAGCAGCAACAGCGCCTGTCGAGCATGGACAACGACACGCGCGGGCGGGCCAAGCTCGAAGCCAAATATCGCCGCTTCGCCAAGCTGTCGCCATGCCTGGTGACCAATTTCCACATGGCGCCAAGCTTTTTCACGGCCTGGCAAGGCGACGACATTCCGCTGTGGAATACCATCGACCTGCTGATTGTCGACGAAGCCGGACAAGTGGCGCCGGATGTCGGTGCAGCCTTGTTCGCGCTGGCGAAACGTGCGCTGGTGGTCGGCGACGTCCACCAGATCGCGCCCATCTGGAGCACCGGCCCGCAAGTGGACCGCGCCACTGCGGCCGCGTTTGCCGTCACCGATGCGCCACAGGATCCCGAATACGATAACCTGGCCGCGGCCGGTTATTTGAGTGCCAGCGGCAATTTGATGAGCATGGCAAATGCCGCCTGCGCCGTGCAGCAATACGATGACCAGCGCGGCTTGATGCTGCTCGAACACCGGCGCTGCCTGCCGCAAATCATCGATTACTGCAACCAGCTGACCTATGGCGGCCGCCTGCAGGCTTTGCGGACTGTTTCGCCAGAGGCATTGCTGCTGCCGGCGTTCGAGACCGTGCATGTCGCCGGCCAAGACACCAAACGGGGCGCCAGCCGCCAGAACGGCGACGAAGCCCACGCGGTCGTCAACTGGCTGGCCCGCCATCGCCGCCAGATTGAAGAACATTACAGCGCACTGGCCGGCGCGCCGCGCACGCTGTTCGAGCTGGTCGGCGTCGTCACGCCATTTGCCGCCCAGGCCGGCCTGATTGCGACGCTGCTGCGCAAACAGTTCCCGGGCGAGCAGCAATCGATGACCATCGGCACCGTCCACGCGCTGCAGGGCGCCGAGCGCGCCATCATCGTGTTCTCGCCGACCTACGGCAGCGCGCCGCCCGGCCTGGCGTTTTACGACCAGGCGTTAAATATGCTGAACGTGGCCGTCTCGCGCGCGCGCGACAGTTTCGTGGTGATCGGCAACCTGGCGCTGTTCGACGCAACCCATCCCGAGCGCCCGTCCGGCCTGCTGGCTGAATACCTGCGGATCACGTAAGCCATCTCTGGCATATCCTATTAACCTATCGTATCGATAGTAACGATTAAATTTACCTATAGCTCGGCGTTGCCTATACTCATTACTCCAACATTGTTATTCCAGGAGACTCCATGAGCACCGACAACACCGCAGCCAAGTGTCCCTTCAGCGCCGCCGCTGGCGCTGGCACCACCAACCGTGACTGGTGGCCCAAACAACTGCGCATGGATCTGCTCCAGCAGCACTCCGCCAAGTCAAACCCGATGGGCGCCGACTTCAATTACGCCGAAGCTTTCGCCCGCCTCGACCTCCCTGCCCTCAAGCGTGACCTGACCGCCCTGATGACCGATTCGCAGGACTGGTGGCCGGCCGACTTCGGTCACTACGGCGGCCTGTTCGTCCGCATGGCCTGGCACAGCGCCGGCACCTACCGCATCAGCGACGGTCGCGGCGGCGCCGGCCGTGGCCAGCAACGTTTTGCACCGCTGAACAGCTGGCCGGACAACGTCAACCTCGACAAGGCGCGCCGCCTGCTGTGGCCGATCAAGCAAAAATACGGCAACCAGATTTCATGGGCCGACCTGTACATCCTCACCGGCAATGTGGCACTGGAAAGCATGGGCTTCAAAACCCTTGGCTTCGCCGGCGGCCGCGTCGACGTGTGGGAACCGGACCAGGATGTCTACTGGGGCCGTGAAGACAAATGGCTGGCAGGCGATGTGCGCTACACCCGTGGTTCGCCGGGCGTCGACGAAAATCACGCCGTGCTCCCGAAAGACGACGACAGCGAAGCGCCGCACACCCGCGACCTGGAAAACCCGCTGGCCGCCGTGCAGATGGGCCTCATCTACGTCAACCCGGAAGGCCCGGACGGCAAGCCCGACCCGGTCGCATCCGCCTTCGACATCCGCGATACGTTTGCGCGCATGGCAATGGACGATGAAGAAACCGTGGCGCTGATCGCCGGCGGCCACACCTTCGGCAAGACCCACGGCGCCGGCCCTGCCGAGCACGTGACGCACGAGCCGGAAGCGGCAGGACTGGAAGCGCAGGGCTTCGGCTGGGCCAACAGCTACGGCAGCGGCAAAGCTGGCGACACTATTTCGAGCGGCCTGGAAGTCACCTGGACCAGCACGCCTACACAGTGGAGCAACAACTTTTTCGAGAACCTGTTCGGCTTCGAATGGGAACTGACGAAAAGCCCGGCTGGCGGCCACCAGTGGATTGCCAAAGGCGGCGATGGCCTGATTCCGGACGCGCACGATTCATCGAAACGCCATCGTCCGACCATGCTGACAACGGACATTGCACTGCGCATGGACCCGGCCTACGAAAAAATCTCGCGCCGCTTCCTGGAGAACCCCGACCAGTTTGCCGATGCCTTCGCCCGCGCCTGGTTCAAGCTGACCCACCGCGACATGGGTCCGCGTGCCCGCTACCTCGGCGCGGAAGTGCCGGGCGAAATCTTCGTCTGGCAAGATCCGGTGCCGGCCGTCGACCATGCACTGGTCGATGACAGCGATATCGCCACGCTGAAGCAACAGATCGCGGCATCCGGCCTGAGCGTTTCCGAACTGGTGTCGACCGCCTGGGCATCGGCCTCCACTTTCCGCGGTTCGGACAAGCGCGGCGGTGCGAACGGTGCACGGATTCGCTTGGCGCCGCAGAAGGACTGGGCTGTCAACCAGCCGGAACAATTGGCGGGCGTGCTGGGCAAGCTGGAAACAATTGCTGATGGTTTTAGTACCGGCGGCAAGAAAATCTCGCTGGCAGATTTGATCGTGTTGGCGGGCAATGTGGGTGTGGAGCAGGCCGCGAAAAATGCCGGCGTCGATGTGACCGTGCCATTTACGCCTGGCCGCACCGATGCGTCGCAAGAGCAGACCGATGCGCATTCGTTTGCACCGCTCGAACCGATTGCCGATGGCTTCCGCAATTACCAGAAAACGCGTTATGCCATGCCCGCCGAAGCGCTGCTGATCGACAAGGCGCAACTGCTGACCTTGACGGCGCCCGAGCTGACCGTGCTGATCGGTGGCCTGCGTGTGCTGGACACGAATGTGGGCAAGTCGCAGGATGGCGTGCTGACCAGCCGTCCTGGTCAGCTGACCAACGATTTCTTCGTTGCGTTGCTGGACATGAACACGCAGTGGCTGCCGGTGTCGCCTGATGTCGATCGCGAGGTGAGTAAATTCGCCGGCCGTGACCGCGCAACGAAAACGCCGAAGTGGACCGCATCGCGCGTCGACCTGATCTTCGGTTCGCACGCTCAGTTGCGCGCCATTGCCGAGGTATATGCGAGTGCCGATGCGTCCGCCATGTTCGTCCGCGATTTCGTGGCGGCATGGACCAAGGTGATGAACCTCGACCGTTTCTGAGCGGTTTCGCACCACCCGCCGACGCGAAAGCGCCAAATCCGTTAATCTGATGCCCCTGTCCGGTGCTTGCAAGCGCCGGACTTCCCAACCCGAACAACAAGGAGTAACTATGAGCATCGAAAAAGTCCTGTACCGCGCCAAAGCCACCTCGACCGGCGGTCGTGAAGGCACCTCGAAAAGCGACGATGGCGTGCTCGACTTGAAACTGACGACCCCAAAAGAACTCGGCGGCGCCGGTGCTGTCGGTACCAACCCGGAACAATTGTTTGCTGCCGGCTACTCGGCCTGCTTCATCGGCGCGCTGAAATTTGTCGCCGGCCAGGCCAAGGTCACGCTGCCAGCGGACCTGTCGATCACTGCTGAAGTCGGTATTGGCCAAGTGCCAACCGGCTTTTCGATCGAAGTCGACCTGACCGTCACCGGCCCAGGCATGGACAAGGCCCAGCTGCAGGAACTGGTCGACAAGGCGCACATCGTCTGCCCTTACTCGAACGCCACCAAAGGCAATATCGACGTGCGTCTGAACGTCGCCGTTTAAGGCAGACCCAGCGTCATCCCGACGAAAGTCGGGACCCATGCTGAGCTTGTAAAAAAACCGTCACCTCTGCCTCGGCAGTGCTGACGGTTTTTTTGCGCGCACGCTACAAGCACCCTCGCCCGCGCGAATATGGCACGATGACACCTCATCGACGCATGCACCCCGCCAAAGCGTAGTAAAATTTCTTGCACATTGAATATTCGTGTAGTAAATTTACATTCACGCTCTCACTCACACCTTTGCGACACTGACTCCTATGGCACTGAACGATTTTGACCTTGTACTTTTTGGCGGCAGCGGCGATTTGTCGATGCGTAAATTGTTGCCGGCCATGTATGCCCGGCACATCGCGAACGACCTGCCGCCGGACGCCCGCATCATCTGCGTCGGCCGCCACGAGTGGTCGCGTGAAGAGTTCCTGGCGAATGTCGATAAAGATTCCAAGCCGCACATCAAGGCCAAGGTCGACGAGCGCTGGGACGGTTTCGCGGAACGCATCCTTTATGTTTCCCTGAACGCCACCGACGTCAAAACCTACGGCCCGCTGATCGAGACGATGCGCCCGGATGCGGCGCTGACGCGCGTGTATTACCTTGCCACGCCGGCGCACCTGTTCGCAAAAATCTGCGACAACCTGAAGGAAGCCGGCCTGGTCACGCCGAACTCCCGCGTGGTGCTGGAAAAACCGCTGGGCCGCGACCTGGCGAGCGCCAAGCAGATCAATGCCGAAGTCGGCAAGGTGTTTGCCGAGTCGCAGATCTACCGGATCGACCACTACCTCGGCAAGGAAACCGTGCAGAATCTGCTGGCTCTGCGCTTCGGCAATATCCTGTTCGAGCCGCTGTGGCGCCGCGAGTGGATTTCCGACGTCCAGATCACCATCGCAGAGAAAATTGGCGTGGGCAACCGTCTCGGTTACTACGACAATTCCGGCGCGCTGCGCGACATGCTGCAAAACCACCTGCTGCAACTGCTGTGCATCGTCGCGATGGAACCGCCAACGTCGATCGCACCGGACGCAGTGCGCGACGCCAAGCTGCAAGTGCTGCGCTCGCTGAAAAAATTCACGCCCACCACGCTGGCGCAGAACATCGTGCGCGGCCAGTACCGTGCCGGTCACGTCGACGGCCAGCCGGTGCCGAGCTACCGCGACGAACCCGATGCGCCGCAGCAATCGCGCACCGAAACGTTTGTCGCGATGAAAGCCGAAATCGACACCTGGCGCTGGGCCGGCGTGCCGTTCTACCTGCGTACCGGCAAGCGCATGGCCGACCGCCTGGCCGAAATCGTGGTGCGTTTCAAACCGATCACGCACTCGATTTTCAACCAGCCCACCAGCAGCTTCCAGCCCAACAGCCTGGTGATCCGCCTGCAGCCGGACGAAGGCCTGTCGCTCAACCTGATGGCGAAGACGCCGGGCGACAGCATGCGCCTCAAGCAGGCCGAGCTCGAACTCGACTTCAAGGAACAGTTCAAGACGCCGCGCATGGAAGCGTACGAGCGCCTGCTGCTCGACGTGCTGCGCGGCCAGCTGACGTTGTTCATGCGCGGCGACGAACTGGAAGCGGCGTGGGAATGGGTCGAGCCGATCCTCGAGTACTGGCAGCAGGACGACAGCAATCCGGCGCCGTACACCTCCGGCACCTGGGGCCCGGCCGCGGCGAGCGCATTGATCGGCCGCGACGGCCTGCAATGGCGCGAAGAATCGCTGCCGGAAGACTGATGCTTCTCGATTCGATCCGCACCCAGCTCGATTCCCTCTCCAAGTCGGAGCGGAAGGTCGCGCTGGCGGTGCTTGAGCAGCCGTCGGCGACGGTCAGCCAGAACATCACCGCGCTGGCAAAAAGCGCGCAGGTGTCCGAGCCGACCGTCGTGCGTTTTTGCCGCACGCTCGGCTACGACGGCTGGCACGAGTTCAAGCTGAAGCTGGCGCAAGGCCTCGCACTGGCGCTGCCGGGCGCGAACGAACAGCCGGCGCAGGACGACCTGGCGGCGGACCTGGTCAGCAAGATCTGCAGCCGCTCGATCAACACCCTGCTCGACCTGCGCAACAACCTCAATCCGGAAGCGATCCAGAAAGCACTCGACATCCTCTCGCGCGCCAACAAGATCGAGTTCTACGGCCAGGGCACGTCCGGCATCGTCGCCGCCGACGCGCAGCACAAATTCTTCCGCTCCGGCGTGCCGACCGTGGCGTACGCCGATCCGAACATCCACAGCATCGCCGCGGCGCTGCTGCGCGAAGGCGATGCCGTGGTCGCGATTTCACAGCGCGGCAACAGCCCCTCGCTGCTGCGATCGGTAAAGCTGGCGCGGCGCGGCGG
>JALYUM010000084.1 GCA_030853745.1 Pseudomonadota bacterium
CGTCGCCGAGGCAGCCGACCATCGCCACCGCCTGGCCAGTGCTGGCAGAGGCGCCGGCGCCACGCGACAGGCGCGCGCACGCCACCGCCTGGTTGGCGCCCTTGCCGCCGGGGATGGTCTGAAAGGCGCCGCCGGTCAGCGTTTCGCCGGGCAGCGGCATGCGCGGCACGCGCAGCACGAGGTCCATATTGATGCTGCCGATGACGACGATCATGATGAAATTCCTGAAGTAATTGCGGGCGCGACACTTGATTCGCGCACGTTGAGGATGGGGGTGATGCGATGCTGCTGCGGGGGGCGGTCCGGCTCGGCAATGCGCGCCAGCAGGCACGCTGCGGTGATATTGCCCAGTGCGCGCGTGCCCTGCGACACGCTCGACAGCGCCGGATGGACGAACTGGGCCAGGTCGATATCGTCGAAGCCGACCACAACCAGTTGCGCCGGCACGGCGATCCCCAGTTCGGCGGCAGCGCGCAGCACGCCGATCGCCATCATGTCGTTGCAGCAGAACAGCGCGTCGGGACGCTGGCTGGCGGGGCCTGCCAGCAAACGCAGCGCGGCGGCATAACCGCTGGCGCTGCTGAAGTCGCCGAAGTCACACAGGCTGGCATCGAGCTTACCGGCCAGCGCCAGGCGAAGGCCGTCGATGCGCAGGTTCGAGACGTCCAGGTCGCGCGGCCCGCCGATGCAGCCGATGCGGCGCCGCCCGAGGGACACCAGGTGGCGCCCGGCCAGTTCGCCGCCGGCAAAATTATCGATGCCGACCACGTCGTTTTCCAGCCCGTCCGGCGCCCGGTCAAGGAACACGGCCGGCACGCGGCGCTGGCGCAGCAGCGCGGCGTCGGTCTGTGCCAGTGCCGCCATGATCAGGCCGTCGCAACGCTTGGTCAGCAACACGTTCAGGTACGCCAGCTGCTTGGCCGGGTCGTCGTCGGAATTGCACAGGATGACGCTGTAGCCGGCCGCGTAGCAGGTGTCCTCGATACCGCGCGCCACCTCCGAAAAATACGGGTTGGTGTTGTTTGGGATGATCAGCCCGATGGTGCCGGTGACCTGGCTGCGCAGCGAACGGGCGACTGCGCTCGGCACGTAATGCAGACTTGCGGCGGCCGCCAGCACGCGCTCGCGCGCGTCCTGGCTGACCGGACGCGTGTCGTTGAGCACGTGCGAGACGGTGGTGTAGGACACGCCCGCCGCCAGCGCCACCTGTTTGATGGTTGCCATCGCCTGCTAACGCTGCGTCAGACGCGCTCGCCGCGGCGGCGGTAGGTGTCGAGCACCACGGCGGCGACAATCACCAGGCCCGTGACGATGCGTTTCATCGGCTCGGACACGCCGATCTGCGCCAGCCCGGCTTCCAGCACCGAGATGATCAGCACGCCGATGAACGTGGCATAGACCGAGCCGCGCCCGCCCATCAGGCTGGTGCCGCCGATGACCACGGCAGCGATCACCTGCAACTCCATGCCGACGCCGCCGTTCGGGTCGGCAGCTTCCAGGCGCGACACCTGGAACAGTGCGCCGAGTCCGGCCAGCATGCCCATCAGGGCAAACACCAGCACCTTGGGCGGACGCGGATTGATGCCCGACAGGCGCACCGCTTCCTCGTTGGTGCCGATGCCGATCCACTGGCGGCCCAGCACGGTTTTAGTCAACACCAGCTGGCCGACAATCACCACCACGATGGCAATCAAAAACGCCGGCGACATGCCCAGCAAAATTGGCGTGCTGATGCCGTCGACTGCGCTGCCGATGTACTCGGTGCGCGAATCGGTGACTTGATAGGCCAGTCCGCGCGCCATCTCCAGCACGCCCAGCGACACGATGAACGAGGGAATGCGCCAGCCAACCGAAATCATGCCGGTGACCGCGCCGCACAGCGCGCCGACCAGGATGCCCAGCAGCGCGCCGGCATACACCGGCCAGCCCCAGCGCACTGTCGCCATCGACAAAAACGAGGCGGCCAGCGCCAGTACCGAACCGACCGACAAGTCGATCCCGCCGATGATCAGCACGAAGGTCATGCCGACCGCCATCACCATCAGCGTGGGAATATCGTTGGCCAGCGTGCCGAGCGTGCCCAGCGTGAAAAAGTTTTCGCTCAGGTAGCCGAACAGGCAGCACATCACGACCAGGGCGCCGAGCAGGCCGCCATAATTCTTCAGGTCGGCCATGCTGCGTTTCAAATAAGTATTGGGCATAGAGGTAGGCATAAAGTCTTTCCAGCGGCGTCAGGCGGCAGCTGTTGAATGGTCGGAATTGTTCAGGTAGCCGCTGAAGGCTGCTGTCAACAGCTGGTCCTGGCTCCAGGCGCCGCGCTCGAAGGTGTCGGCGATGCGGCCGGCGCTCATCACGGCGATGCGGTCGCAGATGAGCATCAGCTCGCGCAGGTCGGAGGACACGATGACCAGTCCCCTGCCCTGGCGCGCCAGGTCGGCCAGCACGTTGTAGATGTCGAACTTGGCGCCGATATCGATGCCGCGCGTGGGCTCGTCGAACAGCATCACCGGGCAGTCGCGGTTGAGCCAGCGGGCAATCACCACCTTTTGCTGGTTGCCGCCCGACAGTTCTGCCACCAGCTGCCCGCTGTCGCGCGAGCGCACGCCCAGTTTGCCGATGTAGTCGTCGGCGATCGCGCCCTCGCGCGCGTGGTCCAGCCAGCCAGCCGTGCTGACCGTGTCCAGCCGGGCCAGCGTGGTGTTCACGGCAATCGACTGGCGCAGCAGCAGGCCCTGGCCTTTGCGGTCCTCGGTCACCATGGCGATGCCGGCGTTCACGGCCGATTTGGGCGAACTGATGTCGGCGGGCTTGTTATCGTCGCCCACCAGCACTTCGCCACTGTCGGCCTGGTCGGCGCCGAAAATGAGGCGCAGCAGCTCGGTGCGGCCCGAGCCGATCAGGCCGGCGATGCCGAGAATTTCGCCGGCGCGCAGGTCGAACGAGGTTGGCTGCACGACCCCGGTGCGGCCCAGATTGCGCACGCGCAGCAGCGGCGCGCCGATGGTGCGGCCGGACAGGTCGATGTCGGCGTCGGCCGCGCGGCCCACCATCAGGCGCACCAGGTCGGCGCTGCTGTAACCGCCGATGGCGTCGTCGCACACCAGGTCGCCATCGCGCAGCACGGCAATGCGGTCGGCCACGCGCTTCAGTTCTTCCAGGCGGTGGGAAATATAGATGATCGCCACGCCCGCAGCTTTCAGGCGCGCCACTTGCGCGAACAGCAGCTCGACTTCGCGGTGCGTCAGCATCGCGGTCGGCTCGTCGAGTATCAGCAGGCGGCACTCGCCGATGAGGTTGCGGGCAATCTCGATCATTTGCTGGTGACCGATGCCGAGCTGGCCCACCGGCGTCCACGGATCGATGCCGGTCAGCCCCACCTTGTCCATCTGGGCGCGCGCATCGCGCTCGAGCCGGTCGCGGGCAATCCAGCCGAAGCGATGCGGCAACTGGTTCAGGTACAGGTTTTCGGCAATCGACAGCGTGGGAATCAGATTGAGTTCCTGCATCACCATGCGGATACCGAGCGTTTCGGCCGCGGTGCGTGATGCTGGCTGGTAGGGCTGGCCGTCGAGCAGCATGGTGCCCGTCGTGGCCGGCTCCAGCCCGCAGATGATTTTGGAGAGCGTGCTTTTGCCCGCGCCGTTCTCGCCGGTGAGGGCCAGCACTTCGCCGCCCCGCACGGACAACAGCACATCGCGCAGCACCGGCGCGACGTAGGTCTTGCCAATGCCGGACAACGCCAGCAGCGGGATGCCGCTGGCGACACCCGCAGGTACATCATGGGTCATACGGAACTCCGCAAGAATCGGGGAACGGGAAAGGCCGCTGCGGCTGAATCTACAGCGGCGGCCGCAGCGGTAGATTCAGCCGCAGCAACAGTGGCAGTGACTGCAGCGGCAGCGATGGCCGCCGCCGCGGGCCGACAGCTTATTTGCTGTCTTTGGTCACGAGTGCGACCTTGGTCTCGATCATGCCGCCCATCGTGGCCTGGGTTTTCTTTTCGGCCAGTGCACGGAGCACGCTTTCGATGCCGAACACGGCCTGCTGCGAACCAAACTGATCGACAGTTGCCAGCACGCGGCCATCGGCCAGCATCGGTTTGATGGCCTTGATGTTGTCGTAGCCGATGACCTTGACTTTACCAACCTTGCCGGCAGCCTTGATGGCCGAGATGGCGCCGATGGCCATATTGTCGTTACCGCACAGCAGCGCCGTGATGTTCGGATTGGCGTTCAGCATCGCTGCGGCGACGGTATTACCCGGCGCAATTTCCCACTGGCCCGACTGCACGCCAACGACCTTGGCGCCGGCAGTTTTCATCGCGTCCTGGAAACCCAGCGTGCGCTGTTGCGCATTGAACGTGGTCGACACGCCTTCGATGATGCCAACCTGGTCGCCAGCCTTGATCTGCTTGCCGAGGTAATCGCCGGCCAGCTTGGCGCCCTTGCGGTTGTCTGGACCCACGAACGGCACCGAAAACCCTTTTTCCTTCAGCGCGGCATCGTCGAGCTTGTTGTCGATGTTGACGACGAGAATGCCTGCATCGACGGCTTTCTTGATGACCGGTACCAGCGCTTTCGAATCGGCCGGCGCAATCACCAATGCGCTGACTTTCGACACGATCATCTGCTCCACCAGCTTGATCTGCGCAGCCGTATCGGTTTCGTCCTTGATGCCGTTGGCGACCAGGTCGTACTTGGCGGCGTTGGCTTTCTGGTGCGCTTTGGCGCCGTTTTCCATGGTCAGGAAAAACTCGTTGGCCAGCGACTTCATCACCAGCGCAACTTTCGGCTTGGCGGCAGTTTGCGCCATTGCAGGAACGGCAGGCAGCGCGCACACGAGGATGGACGCGGCGATCAGTGTCAGGCGGGTACGGGCAGTGTTCAAGGTGTGTCTCCAGAAAATGCAAGCACGTCTGAGGGTGCTTGTCGGGGTCGTACATACGGTAAAAACCGGCGCGCAAACGTTTGCGCGCTTGAATGATAGACCATGCATCGGGAAATGGAAAGCGTTTCACGCGCACGGAATCGACGCCACGAACGCGGTGCAGACGGTGGGAAAATAATCGATCGGTATGCTCCGGTGCAGCAGCACCGGACAATCGACATGGGGAAGAAATGACGGCGGCTTGCAGCATGTCGGTCGATGATTCGTCGACCGGCATGCTGCACAATCCGTTTCCTGCGGCGCCGCCTGTCCTACGCCGACTTGTGCGAGCGTGTAAACATCAGGGCTACCAGCGACAGCAGCGAGACGCCCGTCAGGTAGTACCCCACCGCACCGAGCCCGTAGCTTTTTGCCAGCGACGTGGCAATCAGCGGCGCCACCGACGCGCCCAGAATGCCGGCCAGGTTGAACGTCAGCGACGCGCCCGTGTAGCGCACCGAGGCCGGGAACAGTTCGGACAGCAAGGTGCCCAGCGGTCCGTACGTCATGCCCATCAGCGCCATGCCGATGCACATGAACACACCGACCTGGACGATGTCGCCCGAGCCGAACAGCGGTGCCAGTGCGAAACCGTACAGCGCGATCACGGCGTTGATGCCGATCATGGTGGCGCGGCGGCCGTATTTGTCGGCCAGCACTGCCGACAACGGGATGGTCAGGCCGAAGAACACCACCGACAGCAATTGCAGTTTGAGGAACGCGGGACGGGTGTAATGCAGCGCCGTGGTGCCCCAGCTGAGTGCAAACACCGTCATCAGGTAAAACACGGCAAACGTGGCAATTGCCGCAACGGTCCCCATGAACAGCATGCCGCCATGGTCGCGCAGCACCGTCACCACCGGCACTTTGACGCGCTCGTTACGGTCGATGACCTTCTGGAACGCCGGTGTTTCATGCAGCTTCAGGCGAATGTACAGGCCGATTGCTACCAGTATGGTCGAGGCCAGGAACGGAATGCGCCAGCCGTAGCTGAAGAATTCGGCATCCGTCAGGTACGTCGACAGCAGCAGGAACGAGCCGCCGGCAAGGAAGAAGCCGACCGGCGCGCCCAGTTGCGGGAACATGCCGTACCAGGCGCGCTTGCCCGGTGGCGCGTTCTCGGTGGCCAGCAGGACTGCCCCGCCCCACTCGCCGCCCAGGCCAAGACCCTGGCCAAAGCGGCACAGTGCCAGCAGCATCGGCGCCCACGTGCCGATGGTGGCATACGTCGGCAGGCAGCCGATCAACACGGTCGAAACGCCCATTGTCAGCAACGCGGCGACGAGGGTCGCTTTCCTGCCGATGCGGTCGCCGAAGTGGCCGAACACGGCCGAACCGATCGGGCGCGCGATGAAGGCAATGGCAAACGTCGCGAGCGACTGCAGCATCGCGGCGGATGCGTCGCCAGCCGGGAAGAACAGGCGCGGGAACACCAGGACGGCAGCATTCGCGTAAATGTAAAAGTCGAAGAATTCGATGGTGGTGCCGATCAGACTGGCAAACAGGACGGTCGATGGCTTATTGACCGGGGCCGTCACGGCAGGCGCGGCGCCTGTCATGCTGCCACCGCCAACACGTCTGCGACTTCCTGCGCGCTGCCGGGACGCACGACCCGTGCTACCTCCACGCCGTCTTTCAATACGACGATGGTGGGCCACAGCTTGACGCGGTAAGAGCGGCCCAGCGCGCGGCCCGGTCCGTCTTCGACCTTGATGTGGCGCACCGCTGGTGCGTCGGCCAGTGCTGCGGCGATATCGGCGGCGGCGCCCTGACAGATGCCGCACCAGTTGGTGCCAAAATCCAGCGCGACCGCGCCGGTGAATGTGTCGACGTCGCTGCGCTCTGGCTGCGTGGTCGCGTACGGGTTGGTCATGGTGTCTCCTTCTGTTTGAATGACCATGGCAGCGTACAACAAAAGCGCAGGATTTGGCGAGGAATAGTGTGATTTGGGCAACATCCTCCATCGGTTAGTCAGCGAACTGAGCCAACGGCACCCGGCTGGCATCCTGTGCGGTCTGCCTTTTTACAGGAGCCGCTGTACGTCCGTTTTTTGTCCTGCCCCCTTCGCCGCGTCCGCCCCGTTGCCGTCGCCTGTTTTTCCTCCCCCCACCGTCACGCCTGAACACCTGTTGTCGTTCGTGCCGCCACCCAAGGAGAGTCTGTGAATATCCGTACCTTCGTCACCTCGCTCGACCTGAGCCTGACCAACACCCTGTTCGCCATCGGCGCCGCGGTGCTGAGTTTCATCATCATCCATGGCGCAATTGCGCTGTTCCGCAAGCGCCTCGACACGCTGTCGACAGAAAACGCCCACCGGCCCGTGGTAGAAGTGCTGCGCCAGACGCTGGCACGCACGAGCCGCCTGGCCATTTTTGCCACCGCCATCCTGATCGGCCTGTCGGTGCTCGACCTGCCGCTGAAATGGGACGCGCGTGTCAGCAATCTGTGGTTCATCACGCTTGGCATCCAGCTCGCACTGTACGTGCATCGTGCCATCGCGGTGACTGCGCAGCGTTACTTCCGCAGCCGCACGCCGACCGGCGGCGAAGACGAGCAAGTCACCGTCGCCCATACCTTCATCACGTGGATCCTGCAAATCACCGTGTGGATGGTGCTGTTGCTGGCGACGCTGTCGAACCTCGGCATCAATGTCACCACGCTGGTCGCCAGCCTCGGCATCGGCGGTATTGCCATCGCACTGGCCGTGCAAAATGTACTGGGCGACCTGTTCGCCTCGCTGGCTATCGCCGTCGACAAGCCGTTCGAAGTGGGCGACTCCATCTCCGTAGCGGGCTTTTCGGGCAAGGTCGAACACGTCGGCTTGAAAACCACACGCGTCAGGGCCGACAGCGGCGAACAGATCGTGATTGCGAACGCGCAGATTTTGAAAGACACGCTGCGCAATTTCAAACGCATGACGACGCGCCGCGTGCAGTTCACGGTCAATGTGAATCCGACCACGTCGCCCGACTGCGCGGGCCAGGTGCCGGCGGCATTGCGGGCCATCATCGAAAAGAAGGACAAGGTGCGCTTCGACCGGGCCCACCTGAAAGCGCTGGACCAGGAATTCATCAGCTACGAAATCGTGTATTTCGTGCTGGACGCAAATTACACTTTGTACATGGATACCCAGCAGGCGGTGATTCTGGAAATCATGCAGTTGCTGGACGACCTGGGCATCTCGACGGCAAAGCGTGTTCAACCGGTGAAAGTGATTGCGACCGAGCTTGCGCCAGCTGGCCCATCTGCGCCGACTTCCCCACGCGACGCGCCGGCCGCCCGCCCGACGCTGATCAAGACCGCGCTCGAATGATGTTTTACGGCTGCAAATATGCATACGTCAGGCATTTTGCAGCCAATCCCGCATAACACCCCTTCATCCTCGCATTTACGCAACCTGTCGGATGAACGCCGACAGCGTTGCCTGACTCACCTAGAGTGACCTTCGCCGGGACACATTGCTTCCTGCAACCACTCCAGGAGAACTATCATGCGCCAACTATTCCCGGCATTATTGCTTGCCCTGCTCGCCGGTCCAGCGATGGCCCAGGCCCCGTCCGCTGATTATGCAGGCCAGTATCGGCTGACCGATGGCCGCGTGCTGACCATCAGGGACAACGATGGCACGCTGACCGCGCAGGTCGCCCGGCCCAGCGCCACGCAAAACAACGCGCATACCCTCGCGTCGCGCGAGTTCGTGCTGACGCCGGTCGGGCCGGGACGTTTCAGGGCCACCGCCACCCCGCTGCAGATCACGTTCGGGCAGGATGCCGCTGGCGCCATTGCGCAGGTCAGCCTGGATGAGCAAGCGCCCCTGCAGACGCTGGCGCGGCGTTGATCCACCCATATGCAACGTTCGTCGTCGCCTCGCCGCGCTTCGTCGGATTGGCGCGCGGCGCATGGGCACAGTTGTCTACAGTAGCCCAGCCCTCACCACTGGAGACACACCATGCGCAAGTTCCTCATCGCTATATTGTTCGCTTGTTCCCTGGCACCATGCGCGCACGCACAGCAGCGCCCCGCACCGACAATGGCGCTGCAGGATTTCGTTGGCAACTATGTGTTATCGGACGGCAGCGCCCTTGCCATTACCCGCCAGCGCCAGGTACTCATGGCGCAGCGCGACGGGCAGGAACGGATTGTGTTGCAGCCGGCAGGCCCGGGCAGTTTTGCTGCACACAGCGGCCGCCTGCGCATCGATTTCAACCAGCGCCCGAACGGCAATGTGGCCGGCCTGACGCTCACCGATATCGCCACGCCAGCGCCTGTACCGGGGAGCCGTTAGCCCTGGCCCGGTTCGTCCTGCGGTGCCGGCGACAGTGACGACGGTGACGATGGTAACGGCGGTGGCGCCGGCGGCGCGCTCTGATCTTGCTGCTCGGGCGGTTGCGCCAGTGGATGATCGTTTGATTCGCCACCCTCCTGCTGCATATCGCCCGCTTCCTCGGTTTCTTCCTGCACCGGTTCTTCGCGGTGAATGACCGGCGCCGGTGGCCGGCCACCCGGGAACAGCGCCGCCGGATCGATCTTCCCGGTATCCAGCGCGGACTTGAAAAAATCGCCCACCAGCAAGATGGCGTTATGGCCGCCCTGCCCCCAATAGCTCGAGCGCATGGCAATACGCGTGTCGTTGAAACCCACCCACGCGCCGCCCACCAGGTTCGGGTGCATCAGGATGAACCAGCCGTCCGCGTTGTTTTGCGTAGTGCCGGATTTGCCCGCGACGTCGCCACTGATCCCGAATTTATAGCGGATGGCCGTGCCGGTGCCGCGATTGATTACGCCGCGCATCATGTCGGTCAGCGTGATGGCCGACGGCGCGCTCATGCCGCGCGCCGGTTGCTCGGTGCCAAAGGTTGCCAGCACCTTGCCATCGCGGTCGAGGATGCGCTTGACGAACACCGGGCGGCGATAGGCGCCCTGCGCGGCGATGGTGGAATAAGCCGTGACCATTTCCAGCAGCGTTACCGGACTCGTCCCCAGTGCCAGTGACGGCACCGGCGACAGCTTGCTCTGACGGATGCCAAGCGACTGCGCCAGCTTGACGATCGGTGCGATGCCGACATCCTGCATCACCTGCGCGGTAATCGTATTCTTCGAAAACACCAGGCCATCGCGCATCGTCATCATGCGCCCGGTGGAGCCGCCCATGTCGGTCGGCCGCCAGATGGTGCCGTCGCCGGCCTTGATGTTCGTGACCGCGTCGAGGTAAGGATGGTCGGGCGTAATGCCTTTTTCCAGCGCCGCGCCGTAGACAATCGGTTTGAACGTGGAACCCGGCTGGCGCGCTGCCTGGGCGACATGGTCGAACTGTTCGCGCTGGAAATTGCGGCTGCCCACCCACGCCTTGACTTCGCCGCTGGTCGGGTCGATGGCCACAAAGCCCGCTTCGAGGCGCGTCTTGCTGGCGCGTAGTGCGGCCATGAATTCGCGGTCGCTTTTAAAGCGTTTCAGGATGTCGGCCGGATCGACGTCCTTTGCTGCCACCGCCTTCCGGTACTGCTCCGATTCGCGCACGAACGTATCGAGTAATTCCGGGCGCGAGCGCCACAGATAGTCGAACGGCCGCACGCCGTCGCGCATTGCCGCGTAGGTGCCGATCGACGACGACCCCACCAGGCCGGCCTGGCCCCATTCGACGTCGGCCACGGCCTGCAGCGCATTGGTCTGGCGCTCGACAGCCCTCAACGCATCCTGCTGCAGGTCGTAGTCGAGCGTGGTCTGGACGGTCAGGCCGTCGAGGCGCAGGTTGTAATCGTTTTCGTCCGCCCAGTCGATCAGGAATTTGCGCACGTACGCGGTGAAATGCGTATCGGTCCCGGCGCGTTCCGGCTGGCGCGCGAAGTGCACGCGCAGCGGCTGCTTCAATAGCTGGCGATAACGCTTTTCGGGAAAGGCACCCTGCTTGAACATCTGGCTCAGCACCACGTTGCGGCGCTGCACCGAACGCTCCGGATTGCTGACCGGATTGTAGTAATTGGTCCCTTTCAGCATGCCCACCAGCGTGGCCGATTCCAGCACATCGAGCTCAGCTGCCGGCTTGTCGAAATAGGTGCGCGCCGCCATCTCGATGCCAAAGGCGTTGTACAGAAACGGCACCGTGTTCAGGTAGGCTTCGAGAATTTCGGTCTTGCTGAACGTGCTTTCAATTTTCAGCGCGGTAATCAGTTCCTTCAGCTTGCGGTTGAGGTTGCGCGAGCGGCCTATCTCTTCCGGAAACATATTGCGCGCCAGTTGCTGGGTGATCGTTGAGCCGCCCTGCGCATCGCCTTTCAAGCTGGCAAACATGGCGCCGCCAATACGCTTGAAGTCGACGCCGTGGTGGTCGTAAAAGCGCCGGTCTTCGGTAGCGATCAGCGCGGCGATGACATGCGGCGAAATTTGCGCCAGCTTGACGCGCTCCTGTACGCCCTGGTCGAACGTGGCCAGTTCCTTGCCGTCGGCAGACTGGATGATCGAGGCGCGCGCGGTGCGTGCCTGTTTCAAGTCGGCGATGCCAGGCGTGAGTGGAATCAGGATCAGCAGATACACCAGCAATATTGCCAGCAGCACGGCCACGCCTATCATTCCGATCAGCAGAACGCGCTGGTACATGGGCCGGTGGTCGAGGTGGCGGTGCACCAGTGCGGTCGTCCAGCTGACACCGGCTTTGGCCTTGCCTGACGCGCTGCTGACCAGCCGCTTGCCGCGCTGCTGCAGAGGAGAATCTGTCTGTTGAGGGTCGTCCACGTCGCACTTGCCTGATGATGAATAAATCGAGCGGCAAGTATAGCTGACAGGCAGCATGTTCTGGCGCAATGGGTGACGGCACGCGCCGCCCAGTGCACCCTGCCGCCAGCAAATGCCCGGGGCTGGTCAGACTGTGCTGCCCGCCAGCGCGGTCAGCTTGATGAGCTCCATCGGCGCCGCCAGCATTTCTGCCAGTTTCGGGCCGGCTGCCACCATGGTGGGGGTATGCAGGTGGACGTTCAGTGCGGCCTCGTCGGTCCAGGTTTCATACGACACGATGCGGGATGGATTGGCGTTGTCCGTCATCAGTGCGTAAGCGATACAGCCAGGCTCGGCCTGGAAGGTTGGCAAGGACGCGTGCAGGAAGTCGCGCAATGCAGCTTCGTGGCCTGGTTTGGCTTTGAGAATGGCGATCACGTTGAGGGGCATGGTCATGAGGGGCTTTCGTGGTGTGAAAAACCCCTATCATCGACCAGCAACGCGGCCCCGTCTGTGCGGGAACGCGCGTGCGCTGACATGTTAACGACTGGATAACAACTAGACCCGGGGCGGATCGGTCTCGCGCGCATGCACGCGATGCTGCGACAGCGCCCTTTCGAACGCCGCGAACGGCGCGGCGACATTGGCGCCGCCCGCCACGATCAGGCCCGGATCGGCGCTGCCGTCAGGGAGCATGCGCGGCAGGCCGGCGACGTCAAGCAGTTGCTCGCCTGCACCCAGCGCCAGGATGGGTTTGCCGTGCCGATATTGATCGCGGACGAAGTCGAGCACGCGCGGGTCTTTCGACAAACCCGCGCCGCCCAGCAGCACGACCGCGTCGTAGGTGACCGACGGCCCCGTGTCGACCGTGATTTCGACGTCGATCGGCGCGTGCGCCGCGGCGTGAACATCGGCCGCTGCAATCACCTTGCCCAGCCTGGCGCCCACCATGCGTGGCTGCGCGCCTTTTTGCAGCAGCAGAGCATACACCGCGCGCGCCGCGCCAGCGTCGACGCCATCGGCCACCAGCAACGCCACACGCCGGGTCCGCACGCCTGTATGACCAGGCCGCGCCAGCAGCGACAACGACGGCGACCGCAGATACACCGGCACCGGCGCCTCGCTTGCGCGCGGCAGTGCCGGCGGCACGGCAATGCCCAGTTGCGCTGCCAAGCCGGCCGCCAGGACCGCATCGACATTCACGAGGCCGGCCACGATGCGCGTGCGGATGGCCGGCGTTTGCACCCGCGTCAGTTCGAAGCCGAACGCGTTGACAATATGGCGCTGTTCGGCCGGACTCTGGCTGTGCCAGAACAGACGCGCCTGGCCATAGTGCTCGGCAAATAACGCGGCCTTGCCGCGCAGCTTGCTGCCCTCGACCGGCTCGGGATAACTGACGAAGCCGTCGGCTCCCGCCTGGCGTGGAAAGCCACCGGCCAGCGAGTTGGGCTCGTATGCCACGCGGCCACGGTGGATGGCCTGCCGATGCATGCCGTCGCGCTGGTTGTTGTGCACGCCCACAATCGGGCCGTTAATGGGAATTTCGTGGAAATTCGGGCCACCCAGGCGCGTGATCTGGGTATCGATATACGAATGGATGCGCCCTTGCAACAAGGGGTCGTTGGAGAAATCGATGCTGGGAACTACGTGGGCGGTGCAAAAAGCGACTTGCTCGGTTTCGGCAAAAAAATTGTCGGGATTGCGGTCGAGGACCATGCGCCCGATCGCTTCAACCGGCACCATTTCTTCCGGAACGAGCCTGGTGGCGTCGAGCACATCGAACATGCCGAAAGCCATTGCCTGGGCTTCGGTAAAAATTTGCACGCCGAGCTCGTACTCGGGAAAGTGGCCCGCTTCGATGGCTTCCCACAGGTCGCGCCGGTGAAAGTCGGGGTCGGCGCCAGCCAGTTTCACCGCTTCGTCCCAGACCAGCGAATGGGTGCCCTGCAGCGGCGTCCATTGAAACTTGCACAGGCGCGCGTCGCCTTGCGCATTCACGAGGCGAAATGTGTGCACGCCAAAACCCTGTATGGTGCGGTAACTGCGCGGGATGGCCCGGTCCGACGTGTGCCACAACAGCATGTGGAAAATTTCGGGCGACAATCCGGCAAAGTCCCAGAAGGTATCGTGCGCACTGGCCGCCTGCGGAATCTCGTTGTGCGGCGCCGGTTTCACCGCATGGATCAGGTCGGGGAACTTCATGGCGTCCTGGATGAAGAACACGGGGATGTTATTGCCGACCAGGCCCCAGATACCGTGGTCGGTATAAAACTTGGTGGCAAAACCACGGACATCGCGCACCGTGTCGGCCGAGCCGCGCGAACCCGCCACGGTGGAAAAACGCACGAAGACCGGCGTCTTTTTGCCCTTGGCGGTAAACGGCGCCGCGCGTGTCAGTGCCGAAAAATCGCCGTAGCTTTCAAAATAGCCGTGGGCACCGGTGCCGCGCGCGTGGACCACGCGGTCGGGAATGCGCTCATGGTCGAAATGGGTGATTTTTTCGCGCAGGATGAAGTCTTCCAGCGCCGTGGGGCCACGCAGGCCAATTTTCAGCGAGTGCTGGTTGTCGGCGACCTTGACGCCCTGGTTGGTGGTCAGGACGCGGCCGCTGCTGTCCACGCGGACACGGTCCAGCGGCCCGTTCAGCGGATTGCGGCCGATGTCCGGGGTACCGTCACCAACTTTTGGCGAGACGATATTTTCAGTGGTGGTACTGGCAGTGGCCAGCGGGGTCGATGGTGCGTGCGTGGCGCCGGCGTGGGGAATGCTGGCGTTGTCGCCGTATTCCAGCGGCTTGTCCGGGTTGAAGGGCATTTTTGCGGCAAGGTCGGCATCGCTGGTGATCTTGTCCAGCAAACGCGCGCTTTCGCGGGTGGTGGCGCCCAGGCTGTCGGGTGGCGGCGCGTTGCCGGGACCGCCGACCGTGCTCAATATCGAGCCGGCGCCGTCCAGCTTGGGGCCATTGCCCTGATGATTTGTGGTGCTCATGCCGTGCTTCACCTTCTGTCGTTGAGAAAATCACACCGCGTATTGCGGGCGGTCTAGTTAGTGGAGTCTGCTTGACGGATAAGCGACCTGGCATGATCCAGATCAATCCTGGAACGTGTATCATTTCAGCATCTCACGCCAGGAATTCCCATGCCAGCACTCCCATTCAAACAAGTCGACGTGTTCACCAGCCAGCGGTTCAAGGGCAATCCTGTGGCGGTAGTGCTTGAGGGCGACGGCTTGTCGGATGAACAGATGCAGCAAATTGCCCACTGGACCAATCTGTCGGAAACCACATTTGTGCTGACGCCAACCCATGCGGACGCCGATTACCGTGTGCGCATTTTTACGCCCGGTGCCGAGTTGCCGTTTGCCGGCCATCCGACCATCGGCACCGCCCATGCGTTGCTGGAAGCCGGACGCGTGCGCGCCAGCGGTGGCAAGTTGATCCAGCAGTGCAAGGCGGGCCTGATCGCGCTCCGTGTGGATGACGGCGGCGATGACGCACGCTGGATCAGTTTTACGTTGCCGCCGGCAACGCTGACGCCACTCCCCGCAGACGAACTGACCGCACTGACAGCGCTGCTGGGCGCGGCGCCGGTGACAACTCCGCTGCTGGTCGACGTCGGTCCGCGCTGGGTGGTGGTGCAGCTGGCGGACGCCGATGCCGTCCTGGCGCTCACGCCCGATATCGCGCGGTTGAAAACCTTGGACGCGGCGGGACAGCGCACGGGTGTCGTGGTGTTTGGGCGCCATTCTGCCAGCGCTGCCGGCGACTATGAAATGCGCGCTTTTGCACCTGCGCATGGCATCAACGAAGACCCGGTGTGCGGCAGCGGGGCCGGCTGTCTGGGTGCGTATGTGCGTCATACGGAACAAGTGCAGGGCCAAGTGCGGGAGCACGATCTGGTATTGCGCCAAGGCCAGGTCGTGGCGCGCGACGGGAAGATCCGGCTCGGCATCCGCGCCGATGCAATTACCGTGGGCGGCAATGCCGTTACCTGCATCGACGGCACCATCGAGGCGTAAATAGTGGAAATCATCCACATCAGCAACTGGAACGAATTCGTTTCCCTGACATCCGAATATAACGGCTGGGCATTTCGCGGCTTGCCGGATGCCGACTGGCAGCTGCGCAGCTCGCTGTCGCGCTATCTGCACAGTTTTGTGCCGGACCGGTCGACCTGGCGCCAGCGTGAAGAGCGTGCGCTGCGCATCTTCCGGCGCAAGGCGCACAACTATCTGCCCGATGCGGCGGTGCTGGTCGACGATATCCGGTGTCTGGCACTGATGCAGCACCACGGCGCGCCGACACGCATGCTCGATTTTACGAAGTCACCATTCGTGGCGGCTTTTTTCGCGCTGTACCGGACCATCAAAAGTTCGGCCGTGTTCGCACTCGACACGCCAACCTTGTGGCGCGCCGCTCCGTCACGCGACCTGACGTTACGCCGCGAGTTGATCGACCCGCGCGTGGCGGGCAATTTCGAGCGTTATTTTGCCAGCAACACCAAGGATTTGATCTGGGTGGGCGAGCCCGAAGAAATGGATCGCCGGCTGGTGGCGCAGTCGGGCACATTTGTCGTCCCTGGCGTGCTCGACAAACCGCTCGATGACATTATCAGCTGCTATGAATCGGGCAGCACACTGCTCAAAAAAATCATCTTGCCGCCATCGATCCGCGAAGAAGCGATGCTGTCGCTGTACCGGATGAACATCACCCACGCCACTCTCTTCCCCGACCTCGACGGCCTGGCGCGGTCAATCGGCTACGAGCTCGAAATCACCTGGCCCGGCTACAGCACCTAACCCGGGGTCAGGTCTGCCATTCGTACACGACCTGGACCGTTGACATCTCCTGAGCAACGCCTCAGCGGCCACAACAGATGAGCCCGTGTCGGATTGGCAGACCTGACCCCGGGTTGGTTTTGATGTAGTTGCGCTATGCTGTCAGGTGCGGGCAACCTCATCGTCATCGTCATCGTCATCGTCACCATTACTTTGCCGCTTACTTGACCCGTTGCTTTTCAAGCTTGCGCGCCAGCGTGCGCCGGTGCATGCCTAGTCGGCGGGCGGTCTCCGAGATATTGAAATCGGTCTCGGCCAGCATGGCATGGATGCGCTCCCATTCGAGCGTTTTGATCGACGTGGTGCGGTTGGTGAGGTCTGCTCCAGCATTGCCGGCAATATGCCCGAACGCGGCTTCGATATCGTCGGTGTTCGACGGTTTGGCCAGATACTGGCAGGCGCCCAGCTTGATGGCCTCGACCGCAGTGCCGATGCTGGCGAAACCGGTCAGCACCACGATCAGCATGTCGGGATCGTGGCTGTGCAGCATCTGCACGCACGACAAGCCCGATGCGGTGCCCTTCAGTTTCAGATCGACCACGGCGTAACCGGGCGAATGCGTCGCCAGCAGTGCGGCCGCCTCTTCCTGCCCCGGGGCGTGGATCACGGCATAACCACGCCGCTCGAACGAGCGGGACAGCGTGCGCGCGAACGCGTCGTCGTCTTCGATGATCATCAGCAGGCGCGGTTCCTGGTTATCGCTCATGCACCCTCCTCTCGGCCAGCGCGATCGCGGCCAGCGGCAACGACAGATGCACTTCGGCGCCGCCACCGTCGAGATTACGGGCGCTGACCGCACCGCCCAGCGTGCGCGCGACGTTCACGGCAAGGAACAGCCCGAGGCCGCCGCCGGGGCGCCCCTTGCTGGAGTTGTAAGGCTTGCCGAAATTGGCCAGCATGCCTGGCGCGAAGCCGGGACCGCGGTCGCTGACCAGCACGTCAAGCCTGCCGTCGACACAGCGGACGTCCATTGCGACCCAGTCGGGCGACGCTTCCCGTGCATTGTCGAGTACGTTATCAATCATCTGTTTCAAGGTCAGGTCGAACACAATCGGCACATCCGGCTCGATCTGGTTATTGTAGTGAAAATCGGCGATGGGGCGCGTTGCTTCCCAGTCTTCGACCAGGTCGTCGAGAAAATCGTTGATGGTGGTGGGCACTGCCGACTCGCCGCGTGCTTCGCCGGCCGACAGCAGGATGTTGCTGACAATGGCTTTGCAGCGCTGCAACTGGGTCTGCATTTCGCTGATTTCCTCCAGCAACTCGGGATTGTCGCGCATCGCAGGAATGCGGCGCCAGTCGCCAAGAATGACGGACAGCGTGGCCAGCGGCGTGCCCAGCTCATGCGCCGCGCCCGACGCCAGCAAGCCGGTACGGACAATGTGCTCTTCTTCGGCGGCGCGCTGGCGCATGTCGGCCAGCTGCAGGTCCTTGCCGCGGGAAGTACGCGTGATGCGCGAAATAAAAATCACCGGCAATGACGCGATCAGTGCGAAGCAGAACAACATCCCCTGCACATACAAGCTAGCGATGCCCTTTTCATGGTCGAAAGGCAGCGACAGCGGATGGGCAAAAATGGCCAGACCCGCCATGCACAGCGCAGTCAGGCAGACAATGATCCAGGTCGACCACGCTTCCAGCAGCACAGCCGCCAGAATCACCTGCAGCAAATACAGAAAGGCAAACGGATTGGTGGTGCCACCGGCCAAAAATAACTGCATCGTCAGGATGCCGACATCGACCAGCAACGCGAAAAACAGTTCCTTGTTGGTGACCAGGCGATGCTCGTGCCAGCGCAAATGGCTCGCCACATTGAAGAAGATCAGGAACACCAGCACTTCCAGCATCTCGACCAGCGGCAGATGCACGTCATACATCAGCGTCGCGGCGCCAATGGTCGTGATCTGCCCGATGACGGCAATCCAGCGCAACTCGATGAGTTGCAGCATGTTCTGGTGACCGGCCGCGTGCTCGACGCGCTGGGCAGTAATCGCCGACACCGGCGCTGCGCGGGTCAGGTCAGGCAGCCGCATGCTTGCGTCGGCCGGGCCCGCGCCGCGCGATCCACCACCAGGCGGCGCCAACCATGGCGGCCAGCGCAAACCAGGTCAGCGCATAGACCAGGTGGTTGTTGGGGAAAGAAATAACGGTCAGGCCGCCGACCGGCACTGCCGCTTCCTGCGGTGCGGCGGCGCCGGTCTGACCAGCGTCGGCATCAACAAAAAAGGGGGCGACCGGCAGCACATCGCGCGCAGCGGCAATGGCCGCGACATCGCGTGAATACCAGCGTTGGTTGGCGGCATCGTTGGCGCGCAGGAAGCCGCCTTTTGGCTCGGTCAGGCGCAGCAGTCCAGTGATGGACACGGTTTCACCAGGGCGTTTGCACACGTCAGTGCCGCCGCGGCGCGCCGGATAACCAGTGTCGGCACCCAGCGCGCCGGGGATGAATCCACGGTTGACGAGCACGACGGTGCCGTCCGGCCGGCACAGCGGCGTCATCAGCCAGAAGCCGCTGCCACGCACAGTGACAGCTTGCACCGGAGTAGTCAGGTCGAACCGGAAATGGCCGCGCAACAGCACATGACGGTATTCGTCATTTGCTGCATCGATGGCGGGCCAGGCAGAGTAAGGGGGCAGTTCGGAGGGTGCCGCATGGACCCTGGCATCGACCCGTTCGATCAATGCCAGCTTCCACTGCAGACGTACAACTTGCCATGTGCCGAGGCCGGCAAACAGCAATAACAACAACAGCGCGATCCCGGTCAGGACACGGCGCCGCCCCTGTGGAAGCGGACGGTCGGCAGATGGGCGCGCGCTGTTTTCCAACATCAAGGCATGTCGTGCGCGCCGTGCACGGCGTCGGTGCCCACTTCCATGCCCGGCATCATGTTGGCGTTCATGTGGTACATGACCCAGATGGAACCGGCCAGCATGATCACCAGCACGATGACGGTGAAGATGGTCGTCATCAGCGTCCAGCCATCCTCGGCTTTGGAGGTCATGTGCAGGAAGTAAATCATGTGCACGATCACCTGAACGCCAGCAAATGCCAGCAGGACGAGGCCGGTGGTGTTTGGCGGCAGCACTTTGGCGATCACCAGCCAGAACGGAATCGCGGTCAGGATGACGGACAGGACGAAACCGATCGTGTAATCCTTCAGCGAACCGTGGCTGCCGGCATCATGGCCATGGTGGCCATGGTCGTCGTGACCGTGACCGTGGCCGTGGGCATGGTCGTGGGCGTGGGTGGAATGGTCGCTCATGGCAAGGTCCCCATCAGATAAACAAAGGTAAAGACGCCGATCCAGATCACGTCCAGGAAGTGCCAGAACATCGACAAACAGGTCAGGCGGCGGATGTTTTCCGTCGTCAGGCCGTGCTTGCCAACCTGGAACATCAGCGTCACGAGCCAGATCACGCCAAATGTCACGTGCAGGCCGTGCGTACCGACCAGCGCGAAGAACGACGTCAGGAAAGCGCTGCGCTGCGGGCCGGCGCCTTCATGGATCAGGTGAATGAACTCCTGGATTTCCAGGCCAAGGAAGCACAGGCCGAAAATGCCTGTGACGCCCAGCCAGAGGATCGCAGTCGATTTGGCGTTCTTGTGCGCCGCCAGCATGGCAAAACCATACGTGATCGACGACATCAACAGGAACGCGGTGTTCAACGCTACTGTCGGCAGGTCGAACAACATGGCACCAGACGGGCCGCCCGCGTAACTGCGGCCCAGCACGGCGTAAGTGGCAAACAGGCAAGCGAAGATCAGGCAATCGCTCATCAGGTACATCCAGAAGCCCAGCAAGGTGCCGTTCTCCGGATGGTGCTCGGTCACGTAATAGCGCGAGCTGTCGCCGACGACATTGTCGGCTGTATTAGTTGCAGTAAATTCAGACATGGCTTTCCAGCAAACGAGTGTGAGCAAGTTCCGTTGCGTTGACTTCTTCCGCAGGGATGTAATAGTCGCGTTTGTAGTTGAAGGTGTGGATGATCACGGTGGCGATCAGCGCAACAAAGGCGATGATCGTCAACAACCACATCTGCCAGATGATCGCGAAACCAACCAGGCCCGACAAAGCAGCAAGCACGATGCCAGCCCAGGTGTTCGACGGCATGTGGATCGGCTGGAACCCCGTGGCCGGACGCGCGTATTTCATCTTCTTCATGTCAGCCCAGGTGTCGTTGTCATGCACACGCGGGGTGAACGCGAAGTTGTAGTCTGGCGGTGGCGAGGACGTCGCCCACTCCAGCGTGCGGCCATCCCATGGGTCGCCGGTGAAATCGCGCAATTGCTTGCGACGCATGAAGCTGACCACGAACTGGATGATCATGGCACCGATACCGGCGGCAATCATCAGCGTACCGACCAGCGAAATCTGGAACAGCCACTGTACCGACATATCATCGAAGTGACTCATGCGGCGTGTGTAACCCATGAAGCCCAGGATGTATGGCGGCGTGAATGCCACCCAGAATCCAACTACCCACAGCCAGAACGATACCACGCCCCAGAAACGGTCCAGCTTGTAGCCAAACGCTTTCGGGAACCAGTAATTGATACCGGCAAAGATACCGAACAGCACACCGCCAATAATCACGTTATGGAAGTGGGCAATCAGGAACAGCGAGTTGTGCAGCACGAAGTCGGCTGGCGGTACGGCCAGCATCACGCCGGTCATGCCGCCCACAGTGAACGTGACCATGAAGGCGACGGTCCACATCATCGGCAGTTCATAGCGAATTTTGCCGTGGTACATCGTGAACAGCCAGTTGAAAATCTTCGCGCCGGTAGGAATCGAGATGATCATCGTGGTGATGCCGAAGAACGAGTTTACTGACGCGCCCGAGCCCATGGTGAAGAAGTGGTGCAGCCAGACCAGGTACGACAGGATCGTGATGACCAGTGTGGCGTACACCATCGAGCTGTAACCAAACAGGCGCTTCGACGAAAACGTCGACACAACTTCCGAGAAAATACCGAAGCATGGCAGGATCAGGATGTAGACCTCTGGGTGACCCCAGATCCAGATCAGGTTCACGTACATCATGGCGTTGCCGCCCAGTTCGGCCGTGAAGAAGTGGGTGCCCAGCAGACGATCCATGCCCAGCATGGCCAGTACTGCGGTCAGCACAGGGAAAGCAGCCACGATCAGGATGTTGGTGCAAAGAGCGGTCCACGTGAAAATAGGCATTTTCATCATGTCCATGCCCGGCGCGCGCATCTTGATGATGGTGACCAGCAGATTGACACCCGATAGCAGCGTACCGACGCCGGCCACCTGCAACGACCATATATAGTAGTCGACGCCGACATCCGGGCTGGCGAGGATGCCCGACAGTGGCGGGAAAGCCAGCCAGCCGGTACGCGCAAATTCACCAACGAACAGCGACGCGTTGACCAGGATGGCGCCGAAAGCGGTCATCCAGAACGAGAAGTTGTTCAGGAACGGGAAGGCCACGTCGCGCGCGCCGATTTGCAGCGGCACGACGTAGTTCATGAAACCCGTAATCAGCGGCATTGCCACGAAGAAGATCATGATCACGCCGTGGGCGGTGAACACCTGGTCGTAGTGATGCGGCGGCAGGAAACCCTGGTTCTCGCCGAATGAAAACGCCTGTTGCGTCCGCATCATCAGCGCATCGGTGAAGCCGCGCATCAGCATGATCAGGCCCATGATCATGTACATGATGCCAATTTTCTTGTGGTCGATACTGGTGAACCAGTTTTTCCACAGCGGGCCCCACAACTTGAATTTCGTCAGTACCGCGAACAAGGCGAGGCCACCGATGGCCACCATGCAAAAGGTACCGATCAGGATCGGCTCGTGGTAGGGAATTGCATCCCAGCTCAGCCGACCGAAGATAAGCTTCGTCAGATCAATATGGTCTAGCATTCTTTACTTCTTTTCTGTTTTGGTGGGCGTGGTGCAAACCTCGGCAGCTGTAATGGCAGCGACGTTGCGTGCATTGACATCTTTTGGCATGTCCTTCATTGCCATGTCACCTTTGGCGCGCTGGGCATCGGCGGCCATCATCTTGTTCATGCACGCCTTGCCTTCAGGCACGCACAAATTCAGGATCTTGCTGTACAGCTCAGGATCGACGGTGGCGTAATTGGTCACCGGGTGCTTGATGCTCGGCTTTTCCAGTTCCAGGTAGTTGGCCCGGTCAAGTGCACCGCCGCCAGCCTTGGTTTTGGCAACCCAGGCGTCGAAATCACCCGTCGACACAGCCTTGTAATTAAAGCGCATGTCCGAGAAGCCGGCGCCACTGAAGTTGGCCGAAAAGCCCTTGTACGTGCCGGTCTTGTTCATCACCGCGTTCATCGTCGTTTCCATGCCTGGCATGGCGTAAATCTGGCCGGCCATCGCTGGAATGTAGAACGAGTTCATGACGGACGATGCGGTGATCTTGAAGCGCACCGGTACATCGATCGGGGTCACCAGTTCGTTCACCGTGGCGATGCCCTGCTCCGGATAGATGAACAGCCATTTCCAGTCGAGCGCGACAACCTGCACGATGATCGGCTTGGTGGACGCCGGAATCGGACGGCCTTCGGACAGGCGCGTCAGAGGACGGGTAGGTTCCAGCAGGTGGGTACTGATCCATGTGATCAGGCCCAGCGCGATAATGATGAGCAGGGGCGCGCCCCAGATCAGCAGTTCGAGCTTGGTCGAATGGTCCCAGTCAGGTGAGTAAGGAGCCGTGGTGTTGCTCGCACGATAGCGCCAGGCAAAATACAGCGTGGCGACGATCACGGGAACAACGATCAGCAGCATTAACAGCGTCGAGACAACGATCAGTTGTCCCTGCTGGACGGCAATGTCCCCGCTTGCATTCAACAGGACTGTATTGCAACCGGCCAGTGAGGCGAGTGAAAGAAGGGGAATTCCGCGACGGGCGATCTTAGAAATCATGCGGTGTTGTGCGCTACTTTGGATTGATAACATGCTACTGTAGCTCTAACGGCGGCTGTTTGCACATTGGACGAATTGTCCCACCCTCGCCATGAATCTGAACGACAACCGGACGGGTAGCATGCTCACCAATGGGCTGCAGCGCCACATTGCGA
>JALYUM010000085.1 GCA_030853745.1 Pseudomonadota bacterium
TCAGTAGCATGACAAAACAACCCACCCCCTGAAGGAGTTTCAAAATGAAATCGATGAAAATGGTCAAGAAGGCACAAGCTGGTTTCACCCTGATCGAACTGATGATCGTGGTTGCAATTATTGGTATCCTGGCAGCTGTGGCAATTCCAGCGTACAGCGATTACACCGCTAAAGCGAAAGCTGCAAACGCACTGTCTGCTGTTGATCCATACAAAACTGCAGTAGCAATGTGCGGACAAGAAGCCGGTGGCGATCTGAGCGCTTGTAATGGCACCACTGCATTTCCAACTTTCGCAGGTACCAAGGAAGTTAAAAGCGTTGCAGTTACCGGTAGTGGCGTGATCACAATGGTTCTGAACGACATCGGCACCGGCACCAAGGATGGTAACGTGGTATTTACGCCAAAATTGGGCGCCACGAACATGACCTGGGCAATTACAACGTCGGGTTTTACCAATACCGCAGTTGCCACAGCGTTCACGAAAAACAGCTTCGGTTCATAATCTCTGAAGCACAATGGAAAGCCGCCTCCGGGCGGCTTTTTTGCGTTTAAAAACAGCCATTTCTTTGAGTGAAACATGCGTTTTTCATTAAGAACTGCAACGTCGCAATCATATTTTTTTTTGCATAGCTACAGGTTAGCCACGACGCTGATTGCTCTTTGTGCCTTGACCGTCAATTTTCTGTTTGCTTCAGGCCATAATCTGCAGCGCTGTGTTGAACTCGCCACGTTGTGCGTGATGGCCTTCATGTTCATCGTCCGTGTCGTCAGGGGGCAACTGCCTACAGTATCTACGACAACTGGCATTCTCTTTCTGATGTTCCTGGTCCTCGGCCTCGCGTCCTCCGCAGTGGCCTATTCTCTGCGCCATGCCATCTTTGAATGGTCCAGCATTCTTCTGCTTCTGATGCTGATCTTCGCCGTTGCTTCCGAACTCGCGTGCGATGCCCGGATCCTTCCAAGCGTGATTTATTGGATCGGTATCGCGTGTGGCCTGTACGCGCTGCGATTGCTGATGATGTACTTCCTTGCCCTCGCCAGTGGTTTTCAGGTTGATATGCATGAGTTGGCAGTAGGCTTTTCGAATGCTCGCTTTCTGAATCACACCCAGACCGCGCTGTTGCCCTTGATTGTTTTGCTGTGCCTGAAGGCGCCGCATGGCAGTGGCTGGCGCAAGGCGTGGTTTGCACTCTCCGCTTTTTGGTGGGCACTGCTATTCGTGTGCGAAGCGCGCGCAAGCGTTGTAGCGCTCGGGATTGGATGTCTCTGCGCTTTTTTAGCGCGCCGCTCGCAGGCTCGCCCATTCATGGTGGCGATGCTATGGACTGCTCTTGCCGGTTGCGCCGTGTATGCGCTTCTATTTATTTTGCTGCCGGTGCTCGTCGGTTTGCAACCGGTAGGCTCTCCGCTGAATGTCGTAGCACGTACTGCGGCTAATCCTACTTCGTCGCGTAATTTGCTGTGGAAGCTCGCACTGGAGCTGATCACCGCACATCCATGGCTTGGCGTTGGGCCACAACATTTTGCGCATGAAGGGGCACGTCTCTACTCGGGCGCCCATCCTCACAACTGGCTGTTGCAGATCGGGGCCGAATGGGGCATCCCGGCGCTGTTGTGTTTGTTGTGTGCTGTTTTTTTGGGCGCTCGCGCATTGGTGCGTAGCGGCGCACGAATTGCCGCGACCGACGTCGAAAGTCAACACATGTTGGTGACATTGCTAGTGGCATGTACGGCGATTTTTGTGGATGGACTGCTTTCTGGAGTCGTCGTTATGCCGCAGAGTCAGCTCGCCATCATGCTCACCTTGGGCATTGCATGCGCATGGGTGCGGATGCAAAAAGACTCCGTCGAACAGGCGAAGCCGATAGGATCGATTGCGAGCCGCGCGCTCATGATAGGCGTGGTTGCCGCAGGATTATGCGGCTTGATCTGGTCGGTGGGGCCGGACATCGTCAGTCATGCGCGGGGGGATGCATTCACACCAGCCGAGCAAGCGAAAAATCCAGATGCGCATTGGGCGCGCATGTGGGAAGCTGGTTATTTCTGACCCATTATTTCGATATCCCTGCACTCCTGGACGATTTTTTGACACATTTCCAGCAGCGCTTCGTACATCAGATTCTGCAGCAGTATGTCGTGCGTTGCGTTCAACCCGGAAAACTGGCTCCTGTGGATAGATATCTCTGACTGTTCGCTGGCCTTGTCACTTGTATGCGCATCTGCTCGAAACTAAGTTTTAGATTTGTTCGGTGCCACGCTCGAATCAAGCATCTGTGTTGCTTCGTCGTGACAATCGTCACGTTCACTCTGCCAATTCACGTATCACAAATAAAAAGGCCCGCTTTTAACGCGGGCCTTTTCGTGACGCCGAGAAATTATGGCTTCAAATGCTGATCCAGCCAGCCAAGCACTGTGTGATGCCACAGCAACGAATTCCCCGGTTTCAGTACCCAGTGATTCTCATCCGGAAACACCAGCAGCTTGCTCTCAATGCCGCGTCGCTGCAGCGCCGTGAAGGTGCCCAGACCCTGCGTAGTCGGGATGCGGAAATCGAGGTCGCCTTGCACCACCAGCATCGGCGTTTTCCACTTGTTGACGAAATTGACGGGATTAAAACGCTCGTGGTTTTGCGGCACGTCAAAGTAAGCGCCACCGCTTTCCCAGTCGGTGAACCATTGCTCCTCGGAAGCGTACGCCATGCCGCGCGCATCGAACACGCCGTCATGGTTGACGATGCACTTGAAGCCGTCTGGCCAATTTCCCTCGATCCAGTTCATCATATAGCCGCCGTACGACGCGCCCAGGGCGCAACTGCGGTCGCGGTCCAGCCATGGGAATTTGGCGACAGCTGCCGCCAGGCCCTTTTGCAAATCTTCCAGCGGCTTGCCGCCCCAGTCACCGCTGATGCTGTCGGTGAACTTCTGGCCGTAGCCAGTGGAGCCGTGGAAATCGATGAACACGGTGGCATAACCGGCACCTGCATACACTTGCGGATTCCAGCGGTAGCTCCAGCCATTACCGAAACTGCCTTGCGGGCCGCCGTGGACCAAAAAGGCGACCGGGTATTTTGCGCCTGGCGTGGCATTCCAAGGCTTCATCACGTAGCCGTGGACTGTGTCGCCATTTGCGCCAGCAAAGGAAAACTGTTCGAAGTCGCCGAACTTTACGCCTTTGAGCTTGTCGACGTTTTGCTGGGTCAATTGCACCGCCTTGCCGCCGCCCAGTTTTTGACTGAACAATTGCGCGCCGGATTGCAGGTTCGACTGCGTGTACACCACCGTATCGCGGCGCACGTCGAAGCCGCCGATGGCGCCTTTGTCGGTCAGCGCGCGCACCTTGCCGCTGGCCGCGTCGATAGCAAACAGGCGGTGGTTGCCGACATCTTCTGCGTCGGCAATGAGGGACTTGCCATCGCCGCTCCAGGCGATGCTGCCGGGCGAGCGATCCCACGACTCGGCGAGTTTGCGTTTGGCGCCGCTGGCCACGTCCATCAGCATGATCTGGTAGCGGTCGGCTTCAAAGCCGGGCCGTGCCATCGCCAGGTAGGCAATTGTGCGGCCGTCCGGCGAGTACGTTGCCTTGGCGTCCCACGCAGGATTATCAGGCGTCAGATTGCGCGGTGCGGCGCCGCCTGTGGCAGGCACGCTGTACAGGTCGAAATTGGTCGACCAGGCTTCCGTCTTGCCAGCGATGCGCACCGAAAACACGATGGTCTTGCCATCCGGGCTGAAGCGATATTCTTCGCGGTCGCCGAACGGTTTCGACGGCACATCGCCATCGAGCGAGCCGGTCAGGCTGACGGGCGCGGTGCTGACGTGGCCAGTGCTGTCGATCGGTGCCGAGAAAAGGACGGCGTTGCGGCCATCGGACCAGGTGTCCCAGTGGCGCACGAACAGGCGGTCATAGACCATGCCCGAGGTTTTCTCTTTGGCCGGTTTTTCCAGACGGGTTTTGGTGCACGCCAGGTCGGCGCAATCGCGGAAGACCGCCATCGACAGCGCGATGCGCTCGCCGTTTGGCGCTACGCGGAAATTGTCCACATCGAGTGCCAGATCGGTCACGCGTGTCGCTTCGCCGCCATTGATTGGCAAGCGCCAGACCTGGGACGAGCCCGAACGGCTGGACAGGAAATACACGGCGTCGCCGCTGGCGGACCATTCCGGATCGCTGCTGCTGGCGGCATTGCTGGTGAGGCGCTGCGGCACCGGTTTGGCGGCGCGCAAATCAACCATCCACAGCTCGGTATGGCCACGGTTCTTGGCCAGATCGGTGTCGCGCACCGTGTAGACGACGCGCGTGGCGTCCGGCGACACGGCCGGGCTGCCGACACGTTCCATGGCGACCATATCTTCCACGGTGAAGCCGCGTAAAGTGTCAGCCTGCGCCATCGCACCACTGGCGGCCAGCGCCGTTCCCAACATCAGCAAACGTAATTTCATTCGATCCTCATGAGCTCGTAAATACGGAGTGCAGGGCGCGTGGCCACATGCAAGGCAGCAATTTACCATGGCAAGCGACGCCCAAATGGATTCGGCAGCGCCGGTGACTATGTTCTAATAAATCAACTTATTGACGACGCTGCCATTTTGCACTCTGCACTCACACCGATCATCCGCTTCATTCTCCGCAATCTTTTATCCTTATTGATCATTGCGGTCATTCTGGCCGGAGGGAATTTTTTGCTGAATGAGGTACGGTTGCTGCGCGTTTCCAACGAAGAATTTCAGACGCTCACGGATGTGCATGCAAGTGTTGACGCGTACAGAAAAGTTGCTAGGTCGCAGGTGAACACGCGGCTGGCGCACGCGGAAAACACGCCGGTGGAGGCAATTGATCGAAGAATTGCCGTGCTGAGAGACGCGTTGCAGCGAGCTGACAATGCGCCGGACAGGTCATTGTTTTCGTTGGTGATGCCTGGGACGGAGACGGCCTTCGATCGTCTGCTCGATCGCTCCAGACGGCAACTTGATCTGGAATTTTCAAGGCAGGAACTGCGTTATCTGCAAGACTTGCGCGCCTATTTTTTGGCGACGTCAGGGCGCGAAGATCTAAGAAAACTCGGTGCGCTTCAGAATGCGGCTGGCGCGCGCGTGATATTTTGGCAAAACGAGCGCGACAAGCTCGGACTAAAGACGCTTCGCATCAACGTGCCGGCGATCTACGGCGAGAAATTAGAAATCATTCAACGTGAAGTGGCACGCGCGCAAGCTGATTATCAACGTGCGGTTGCGCATCGAGATGCAACAGAAAAGTCCTTGGCGCTGATTCAAAAATTCTCGCAGCGACCAAGCTGGTCCGTCAATGAGCAAGCGCTTGACGCCGTCACCAAAAACATCACCGATCGCCTCGCGCACGCCCGCACCGCCGTCACCGACAACTGGTTCGCCCGCTACGTCAGCCCGGTGATCCATGTGCTGCCACTCGCGCTGGTCGTGCTGCTGTCGTCATTTGCCGGTCACTTGCTCGTTAAATTGCTGTTTTACTTTGTCCTGGCGCCATTGGCTGCCCGGCGGGCACCAATTCAGCTGGAAGCATCGCCGGTCAAGCAAAATGTCCGCGCGACAGCTTCCGCCGTCTCCCAGGATATCCATCTGCAACCCGGCGAAGAATTGTTGATCCTGCCGGAGTTTCTGCAAAGTTCGTCCACCGCCGCAGTAAAAGACACCCGGTTCATGCTGGATTGGTCGTGCCCGTGGACCAGCATCATTTCCGGCATGGTGATGCTCACCCGCGTGCGCACCAGCAACCGCCTTGACCAAGTGGTGGTGTCGTCGGACAGCGATGCCGTCAGCGAGATTGCGCTCGTGACGATCCCCGCCGGCGCGGCGATGGTGTTTCAGCCGCACGGCATGGTCGGCGTTATTTACCCGTCGGCGATACCGTTAAAAATTGCACGACGCTGGCGCCTGTTCAGCGCGCACGCCTGGCTGACGCTGCAACTGCGCTACCTGATTTTTCGCGGCCCCGTGACGTTGATCGTGAGAGGAACGCGTGGCGTGCGGGTTGAGCCGGCGGGGCAGGGCCGTATCATCAGCCAGTTCGCCACGCTGGGTTTCTCATCGCACCTGCACTACGCTACCGTCCGCAGTGAAACGTTCTGGCCGTATTACCAGAACAAAACGCCACTGCTGCAAGACAAGTTCGACGGTGAAAACGGCTATTACATTTATGACGAGACGCCGCGCTACGGCAAGCGCGGCGGATTTTTCTCGCGCGGGCTGGAAGGACTGACCGATGCAGTTCTCAAAGTTTTCGGTATTTGACGGATTACTCAGCTGGCGCGCCAGTAATTGTTTGCCGCGGCGATCGTTTGAAATTCGATGGCGACAACCTGGCACGTGGCAATCAGGCTATCCGGATTAGTCGAATAATTTGGCCGGCAACCTTTGAGAATGTCGAGATCCGGCTGGACGTTGTGGACCGTGTGCCGCGCAATTTTTATCGCCAGCGCCCGGCCCTGCTCCGGCGTTTCGGTGATGAGCGTACCGCCCGGCACGAGTATCAATTCTGCTTCAGGTACGCGATTCATGCGAATTCTCCAGTGGGCGATGTGTAAAGTTAGAGCGCTCGCCAACTTACTTAGTTCCCAGCCATTGCACCGCCTCTTCATTGACCACAAAGAACAGTCAATTACACGGCGGCCGTCCAGTCTCCGCTCTTTCCGCCATGTTTTTCCAGCACCCGCACATTGGTCATGACCATGCCGCGATCGACGGCCTTGCACATGTCGTAAATCGTCAACAGGCCGACCTGCACCGCAGTCAACGCTTCCATCTCCACCCCGGTCTTGCCGACCGTCTCTACCTGTGCGCGGCAGTGCACGCTGGATGCCGATTCATCAGTTTCGAACTCTACCGTCACGCGCGTCAGCGCCAGCGGGTGGCATAAAGGAATCAAATCGCTGGTGCGTTTCGACGCCATGATCGCGGCGATGCGCGCAATGCCGAGTACATCGCCTTTTTTTGCGGTGCCGGAGAGCACCAGCTGCAGTGTCTCGGCTTGCATACGAATTGTGCCGGCGGCGACCGCGACGCGGTGGGTTTCGCTCTTGGCGGTAACGTCGACCATGTGGGCCTGGCCGGTGCTGTCGAAGTGGGTCAGGTGGTCGGAAGTAGATGAGGACATGGATAAGAATAGGTAGGTGGGCTGACGGGCAAAAAGGTGCCGGATGCAGGTATCATAGCATCGTGAAAATGAAGCCATCCTCCGTTCCCCGCCGCTGGGGGCGCCTCTTGCTGACCCTTGGTCTTGCCGCTTCCGTCGCCACCGCGCCGGTCGGGGCGGTGCCAGTGCCCATCAAGCAATTACCCGACAATTCGCGCCTGCCAACGCTCGGGGATCCGGTGCGGGAAGATTTGTCACCGGTTATCGAGCGCAAGCTGGGTGAGGAAATCATGCGCGATATCCGGCGCGACCGCGATTTTCTCGACGACGATCCCATCCTCGATTACCTGAATAATTTTGGCTCCGGCCTGGTCAATTCGGTCCCGGATGCACGCGGCGAGACGAATGCCGATTATTACTTTTTCGCCGTGCGTGACCCCGTGCTGAACGCGTTTGCCTTGCCGGGCGGCTTTATTGCCGTGCACTCGGCGTTGCTGATTGCTGCGCAGACCGAGTCGGAACTGGCGTCGGTGCTGTCGCACGAAATTGGCCACGTCAGTCAGCGCCACATTGCGCGCATGCTGGGCCAGCAAAAGCAGGATGTGCTGCTACCGCTGGCCGCGCTGGTGCTGGCAGTGCTGGCGTCGAAAATGGGCGGGGACGCTGCCATCGGCGTGCTGATGGGCGGGCAGGGGCTCGCGGTGCAGCGCCAGCTCAGTTTCACGCGGGACGCCGAGCGCGAAGCCGATCGCGTCGGCTTTCAGATCATGGGCGCGGCCGGTTACGATACGTCCGGCATGGTGGCGTTTTTCAAGCGCTTGCAAACCGCGTCGCGCTCGTATGGCGAGATGCCGGCCAACCTGTCCAGCCACCCGCTGACCGGCGAACGCATTGCCGATATCCAGGCGCGGATTCGCGAGATGCCGTATCGCCAGCGGGTCGACAGTCTCGAATTTTTCCTGGTGCGCTCGCGTGCGCGCGTGCTGCAGGACGAAACCGCACAGGGCCGTATCGACGCCAAAAGTTTTTTCGACAATCAATTGACCATGCAAAGCCGCCAGCAGCAGGCTGCCGGGCAGTATGGCTTCGCTTTCCTGGCACTCCGGCAGGGCGACCTGGCCAAAGCGCGCAGCTGGCTCGACAAGGCGCGCGGCACCATGAAGCCGCGGGAAGGCAAAAATATCTTTTCCACCGGGTCGAGTGCGTCCGACGGCGCAGCCATGTTTGCCGGGCTTGCGCTGGAAATCGACCTGGCGCCGGGCCAGCCTGATGCCGTCGTGCAGCAAACGGTGAAGGACGCCGAGGCTGCCCACCAGCGTTTTCCGCTCTCGCGCAGCATCGCGCGCCAGTATGCCGATGCGATGATTGCCGCCGGCAAGCTGGAAGAGGCTGCGGTCTATTTGCGCGAACAAGTGCAGCAATACCGCGAAGAACCAAAGCTGTACGATCAACTTGCAAAAGCCTATGCGGCCCAGGGGAAACTGGCGCTGCAGCACATGGCGCTGGCCGAATCGTATGTGCTCAGCGGCGCGCTGCCGGCCGCAGTCGATCAGCTGAATTTTGCGCGCAAGTCGAAAGATGTATCGTTTTACGACCAGGCGGTCATCGATGCGCGCGAGCGGGAATTGCAGGCGCGTCAGAAAGATGAAAAGAAGGAAAAAAAGGAGAACTAGCCGTTGCGGAATGATCAGGGTCGGGCTTGCAGGCAGTTGGGCAGTTGCGCTGGTGGCGCAGAGGGTACTTCGGCATAAATTGCAGAAGACATTGTTCACGCACCTATGCTGGTTCACGGTCGTCGTCAACTGCGGCGTATTTTGCGGGTTGCTCGCCCGTTAAATATATGTATTTTGCCAAAGGAAAATATGCGCCGTTGTCTGAAATATCTGGCAATACTTGGGTTGATCTGGTCGCATCAAACGCCAGCCTGGGCGACCGGAGAAAAATATTCCAGTCAGGGCAATCGTCTGTCCACTGCAATTACGCAATTCCTGATTGAGAAAAAAATCTGCGTTGCTAATGACCAAGCGTGCTCAAAGAAGCTGGAGACGTACGGCGGACATGGAAATCGCGTCAACTATTCAGTATATGGCGCAGACAAACAGGCGCTCTCGGCAATGCTGACGTTCATTATCGAACACGGCATGAAGGTAACTGATGGTGTTCCGATTTCGGTATTTGTGTACCCGAACTCACGTATATCGTATGGGAACATGTTATTTAACGAAACCAAACCTGTACTCACGCTGAAAGTCGATCAATAACGGTGGGTGCAGACAAGCCTGGAAAGTTCAGGCGGTGCGCAACGCCTGGGGTGCGGCAACAAAGCCAAATCGCTGCTCCAGTTTGTTTTCCTGCAGGCGTTCCAAAATGATGGGCGCACCATTTAACGCCAGCGACACCGTACCAGCGCCGGTTTCCAGCCACGCCATCAGCGCTTCATCACCCACCGGTGCATCCTCCATTTCCATGGCCGCAAGCAATTGCGCCACGTCGCGGTCGTCGACCTGGGCGAGCTTTGCGCCGGCCTGGACGATGAGTGCGCCGGCCGTTGTCATGTACGCGTGCTCTACCGGCCCCAGCGCCTCACCGGTCTGCACCACGAGCCCGATAACTGGATCGGTGCGCGCTACATACGGCGTGGTTTCCAGATTCACGTACACCCGCTGCGGCCCGTTCTGGAAATACCAGCAGCCTCGCTCGTCTGCCGCGTAGTTGCGGTTGATGAATGCCAGCAACGCGGCGTTATTGAGGCGGTCGCCGGGCAGATTGGCTTGCTGCGCGGGTTCGTCGCGCATGCGCCAGCCGCCGCGCGCGTCGAGCGCCAGCCAGCCATAGCAGTGCGGTACGTTGGGCCATTTGGCCATGGCCTGTTTTACGATGTCATCCATGTGATGCAGCATCGCAGATTTGCGACGCCGGTGTCGCACGCGCGCTGCCGTGATCGTCGAAAAATGCCAGGATGTGCTGCGCCAGCCATTGATTGCTGCCGTCGGCGCTGAAGCCCACATGGCCGCCCTGGTCGGGATAGGCGAGTGTGACGCATGGCGCTGCGCTGGTCGGCAAATGTTTGCCGGGCAGGAAGGGATCGTTGCGCGCGTTGAGGATGAGCGTTGGCACCGTAATGTCGTGCAGCACGTGGCGCGCGCTGGCGCGGTGCCAGTAGTCGTCGGTGTTGCGGTAGCCGTGCAATGGCGCGGTGATGACATTGTCGAAGGCGTATAAATCTTGCGCTGCCAGCAACGCGGCGCGGTCGAACAGACCGGGAAACTGATCCAGCTTGGCCAGGCATTTTGGCTTCAATGTTTGCAAAAACATGTGCGTGTAGAGCTTGTTCAGGCCGACGCCCAGCGCGGCGCCGCCACGCGTCAGATCGAGCGGGGCGGAGATGGCGCAGGCAGCGTCGACAAGGTCGGCAGCATGCTGGAATTCGCCCAGCCAGCGCAGCAAGGCATTGCCGCCGAGCGAAGCGCCGGCCACGAAAAAATCGCCGGTGGCGCGCTGTTTCAGGCGGCGCAGGATCCAGTCGATTTCTGGCGCATCGCCGGAATGGTAAAACCGGGGGGCGCGGTTCGGCTCGCCCGAGCAGCCGCGAAAATGCGGCACGGCGCCGGACCAGCCGCGGGCGGCCAGCGCCGCCATCAGCGCGCGCGCATAGTGACTGTGGGATGAACCTTCGAGGCCGTGAAACAACACCACGAAAGGCTGGCCGGGCTGGCCGTCGACAAAATCGACATCGATGAAGTCGTCCTGCGCGTGCACTGCCCAGCGCTCGCGCCGGTAACTGACGGCAGGTTTGCTGGCCAGCGTGGCTGGATAGACGGTTTGCAGGTGGCCGCCAGGCAGCCACAGCGGAGGGCGGTAATCCATCGCCGCCGCCCGGTACATATTAGTGGTGACCGACGACGGTACCGGCTTTCAGTGCATAGCGGGTGCCGCAGTACGGGCAGCGCGCTTCGCCGTTGGCAGCGAAATCGAGGAATACACGCGGGTGGGTCGACCACAGCGGCATGGCCGGGTTCGGGCAATGGGCCGGCAAATCTTTCGCTTCCAGTTCCACCACCTGCGTCGCTTTATCGTTCATGCATATCTCCGTCTGGCTAAATTTGGCAAAGACAGATTTTAATACATGAAGGTGCCGTCATTGCGAATTACAGTCAGCTCCACATAATCCGACGCATTATGATTCGACGCGCTGAATTTTAAGACGAAGCCGCCCAGGTCCATCGGACCTGCGCTTTCGATCGACTTCGTGAAACTGGCACGCGTCGGGTTCGATCCAGCGCCCTGCAAACCTTCGACGAACGTTTTGGCGGCAATGAATCCTTCCAGGCTGACGAAACCCTGGCGGCGCCCCGGCGTGGCCAGATACAACTTCTTGTACTCGCGGATCAGCGCCAGTTTTTCATTCCATGGCGACGGCATGACTTGCGAAATCATCACACCCGGCGCTTCCTTGCCGAGGGCATCGGCGAGCGACAGGCTGCCGACAAACGAGATGTTCCAGAAATACGGAACGGCAATGGCATTCTTGCGCATGGCGTGGATGAATGACGCACTCGCTGCGTAGGGCGTGACAATGATGACGGCAGGCGGCGCCAGCGTGCGCATTTTCGCAACCGCCGCTGCCACGTCGGTACTGTTGCGCTCGATCGTGGCCGTGCCCATGACGGTCAGATTACGCTTTTTCAGCGCGCGTTCGACCGCTTCCAGTCCGGCCTTGCCGTACGCATCGTCCTGATAGAACACGGCGATTTTCTTGACGCCCATGCCTTCCAGGTTTTCGACGATTTTTTCCATCTCGGGCACATACCCGGCGCGGATATTGAAAATATTGGCATTGAATGGCGAGCGCAGCGACTGGGCGCCGGTCAGGGGCGCGAAAAATGGCACGTTGTCCTTGGTCACCATTGGAAGCGACGCATTCGATGTCGGCGTGCCGACGTAACCGAACAGCGCGAAGACCTGCTCGCCGCCGAGCAGCTCCTTGGTATTGGCGGCCGCGCGCTCCGGCTCGTAGCCGTCGTCGAGCGACTTGAGGACAATCTTGCGGCCATTGACGCCGCCTTTGCTGTTGATATGGTCAAAATAGGCCATCGCGCCATCGCGCATTTCTGTGCCCAGGTGTTTCGACGGACCGCTGAGTGCGGCTGACTGGCCCAGTACGATGGTGGTTGGCGTAACGCCCGGCGTTGCCCATGCAGGCACAACCGCAACCAGCGAGGACAACAAGGAAAACAGCACCGCAGAACGCCAGCGCAAGACATGCTTGGTCATATCACAACCCTATCAATGGAAGAAACCGCGAAGAGCACAGCGCGTCGACATTGCCGTACGCCGAAGTGATTATCCTCGTATTTGTTTCCGCGTAGCAAATATCTTGCGCTTGTTGGTGATAAACCACGAAGCCAATAGCAGTGTTCTACTAATTTCCATTTGATAATAGTTGGATGCAACAAGAAATTTTATGCATTTCCAGCGCGTCGCTGGTCAACGGTAGTTTCAATAGACGAAGGTGCCATCGCGCCGCACGACGGTCAGTTCGACATAATCCGAGGCTTCATGATTGGTGGGACTGAACTTGAGGAAGAAGCCGCCCAGATCGACGCTGCTCATGGATTCCAGCCCCTTCCGGAAGGTTGCCCGGTTCACATTGGTGCTGCCACGCTCGAGCCCTTTGACAAATGCCTTGGCCGCAATAAACCCTTCCAGGCTGCTGAAGCCCTGCTGGCGTCCGGGTTTGCTCAGGTACAGCTGTTTATACTCCTTGACCAGCGCCATCCGCGCATTCCATGGCGATGGCATGACCTGGGAAATCATGACGCCGGGCGCTTCTTTTCCCAACGCGGCAACCAGGGCCTGGCTACCGACAAACGACATATTCCAGAAAAATGGCAGCGACAGCGCATCCTTGCGCATGGCCCGGATGAACGCGGCGCTGGCCGGATAGGAGGTAATCATCAGGACCGCATGCGGCGCCATGGCGCGCATTTTAACGACCGCCGCCGCCACATCGGTGCTGTTGCGCTCGACAGTTGCCGTGCCCATGACAGTCAGTTTGCGCTTTTGCAAAGCCCGTTCGAATTCCCCCAGCGCCGCCCTGCCGGCCACATCGTTGTTATGGAGTACAGCAATCTTTTTGCTCCCCATTCCTTGCAGGTTTTCGACAATTTTTTCCATTTCCAGAGAATTGCCGGCACGAATATTGAATACATTGGCGTGAAAGCGGGTGTGCAGGAACTCGCCGCCGGTCAAGGGTGCAAAAAATGGCACATCGCTTTTTTCCACCAGCGGCAAAGCTGCTTTGGATGGGCCGATACCGACGTACCCAAACAGCGCAAATACGCCGTCGCTGTCGATCAATTGCGCGGTGTTGCTGGCGGCGCGCTCCGCGTCGGCGCCATCGTCAAGTGTTTTGAGAACGATTTTGCGGCCGTTGACGCCACCCTGGCTGTTCACGTGATCGAACCAGGCGAGGGCGCCGTCACGCATTTCCATACCGAGATTGGCCGACGGGCCGCTGAGCGGCGCCGATTGTCCCACCAGGATGCCGTCCGGTGTCACGCCCGGTGCAGCATGCGCCGGCATGACGGCAGTCGCGCCAATCGACAACACCATGAATATTGCAAGAAACCTGGGCAAAGCGAGCTTGGACATAATGACAACCCGATCAATGAAAATGTGAGCGACAGTGGACGGCGGATGTCCCGAGTATGTCGTCGGCATTTATTTCCCAAAAGCAAATAACTGGTGGTAGTGGGATTCACGTTTTCATTGACTGCGGGCGATCAAGCTTTGGTGCGCCAGCGCATGCCGCATCGAGTGTTTGTGTTGCGTGTTTTTCACGTTTTTGCTGCGGTTGAGGAATAGGCGTCAGGTAGAATAACGATCTTTCAATCTTCAACCACCGACCCGCCATGGACGCTGTGCGCAATTTCTCCCGCTTGCAAGACCTGATCGATACCAACGCCCTGCAGGGCAAGCGCGTGTTTATCCGCGCCGACCTGAACGTGCCGCAAGACGACGCTGGCAATATCACCGAAGACACGCGCATCCGCGCTTCCGTGCCAGCCATCCGCGCCGCGCTGGATGCCGGGGCCGCGGTCATGGTGACGTCGCATCTGGGCCGTCCGACCGAGGGCGCCTTCAAGCCGGAAGACACGCTGGCGCCGGTCGCCGTGCGCCTGGCCGAGCTGCTGGGGCAATCGGTTGAGCTGAAACAAAACTGGGTCGACGGTGTCGATGTAGCGCCGGGCCAGGTGGTCTTGCTGGAAAACTGCCGCGTCAACCTGGGTGAAAAGAAGAACGACGATGCGCTGGCGCAAAAGATGGCCAAGTTGTGCGATGTGTATGTTAACGATGCGTTCGGCACGGCCCACCGTGCTGAAGCGACCACGTACGGCATCGCGAAGTTCGCACCGATTGCTTGCGCCGGCCCATTGCTGGCTGCGGAACTCGATGCACTGGGCAAGGCGTTGAACGCGCCGGCACGTCCGCTGCTGGCCATTGTTGCTGGCTCGAAAGTGTCGTCCAAACTGTCGATTTTGAAGGCGCTGGCCGACAAGGTCGACAACCTGATCGTCGGCGGCGGCATTGCCAATACCTTCATGAAAGCAGTTGGCCTGAACATCGGCAAGTCGCTGGTGGAAGCCGATCTGGTCAATGAGGCCAAGGCCATCATCGACATGATGGCTGCGCGCGGCGCCACGGTGCCAATTCCCGTCGACGTGGTGTGCGCGAAAGAGTTTTCGCCATCGGCCGGCGCCACGGTCAAAGCAGTCGGCGATGTGGAAGACGACGACATGATCCTCGACATCGGCCCCCAAACTGCCGCCACGCTGGCCGCGCAGATTGCCGAAGCCGGCACCATTGTCTGGAACGGCCCGGTCGGCGTATTTGAATTCGACCAGTTTGCCAACGGCACCAAAACTTTGGCGCACGCCATTGCCGACGCCAAAGCGTTTTCGATTGCCGGCGGCGGCGACACGCTGGCAGCGATTGCAAAATACGATATTACCGATAAAATCGGCTATATCTCGACTGGCGGCGGCGCCTTCCTCGAATTTTTGGAAGGCAAAACCTTGCCTGCAGTGGAGATCCTGCAGCAACGCGCGGCCGCCACCAGCAGCCAATAAAAAATCTGGCGCAGGCGTCCGGCCTGCGCGGTCCACTCAAGGATTCCCATGTACCGTGGCACCAAAATTGTTGCAACCATCGGCCCTGCATCGTCCGATTTCGACACGCTCGTCCGCATGATCCGCGCTGGCGTCGACGTCGTGCGTCTGAACTTTTCGCATGGCAAGGCGCAGGACCATATCGACCGCGCCACGCTGGTGCGCCGTGCGGCGGCCGAATGCGGCAAGGAAGTTGCCATCATGGCCGATATGCAGGGTCCCAAGATCCGCGTGGGCAAGTTTGAAGACGGCAAAATCTTTCTGAACAATGGCGATGCCTTCATCCTCGACGCCAGGTGGGGCGATAACGGCGAACTGGGCAACCAGGAACGCGTGGGCCTCGACTACAAAGCGTTGCCGCGCGATGTGCGCCAGCATGACCGCCTGCTGCTGAACGACGGTTTGATCGTGCTGGTTGTCGACCGCATTGTCGGCCACGAAATTTTTACCACCGTCAAAGTCGGTGGTGAATTGTCGAACAACAAGGGCATCAATCGGCAGGGTGGCGGGTTGACCGCGCCGGCGCTGACGGCGAAAGATATGGAAGACATCAAAACTGCGATGAGTTTCCAGGCGGACTACCTCGCCATTTCGTTTCCGAAAAGCGCCACCGATATGGAAATGGCGCGTCAACTGGCCAATATCGCGGGTGAAGCGTATCAGCACAAGCCGATGATGATTGCGAAGATCGAGCGCGCCGAAGCCATCCCCGTGCTGCAGGAAATTCTCGACGCGTCCGACGGCATCATGGTCGCGCGCGGCGACCTGGCCGTGGAAGTGGGCAATGCCGCCGTGCCGGCGCTGCAGAAGCGCATGATCCGCATGGCGCGCAATTCGAATAAACTGGCGATCACCGCGACCCAGATGATGGAGTCGATGATCGTCAACGCCGTGCCGACGCGCGCCGAAGTGTCCGACGTGGCCAATGCCGTGCTGGACGGCACCGATGCGGTGATGACGTCGGCAGAAACCGCGTCCGGGCGTTATCCGATCGAAACGGTGGAAATGATGGCGGCCATTTGCGCCGAAGCCGAGCAATCGGAATACAACAAGCTCGACGCCGATTTTTTGAATGTGCAATTCACCCGCATCGACCAGTCGATTGCTTACGGCACCTTGTTCACCGCCCACCATTTGCGCGTAAAAGCCATCGTGGCGCTGACGGAGTCGGGGTCGACCGCGTTGTGGATGAGCCGGCACAGTATCGATACGCCGATCTTCGCGTTGACGCCGTCGCGCACCACCCAGCGCAAAGCTTCGCTTTATCGCAACGTCCAGGCATTCCACTTGTTGCAGGAAGGCGGCAGCCACGCAGTTTTGCGTCAGGCTGAGGAACTGCTGGAGAGTAAAGGGATCGTACAGAAGGGCGACACGATCGTCGTCACCTGGGGTTCGCCGATGGGCCAGGCCGGCGGCACGAACGCACTGAAAATCGTGCGCGTGGGCGAGTTCGAATTACCGACTAACTAATTTTTGCCGAAACGTCGTCCCGGCGAACGCTGGGATCCATACTGAGCATCCAATGATGGAAACGCACATATAGATGCGAACTCGGCATGGGGTCCCGTTTTTCAACGGGGGGACGGTTCCAGGGTCGGTCGCTGAAGATTTGCCTGACCGATTCATAACCTGTTTTCTTATTGTTTGGAGTAATACCATGGCACTCGTCTCATTGCGTCAACTACTGGACCACGCGGCCGAAAACGGCTACGGCCTGCCCGCTTTTAACGTCAACAACCTGGAGCAGGTCACCGCCATCATGATGGCCGCTGATCAAACCGGCAGCCCGGTGATCATGCAGGCGTCGGCCGGCGCGCGCAAATATGCGGGCGAGCCGTTTCTGCGCCACCTGATCGACGCGGCCGTCGAAGCGTATCCGCACATCCCGGTCGTCATGCACCAGGACCATGGCCAGTCGCCAGCGGTGTGCATGGCAGCGATCCGCTCGGGCTTTACGTCCGTCATGATGGACGGTTCGCTCGAGGCCGACGGCAAGAGCGTCGCCAGCTACGAATACAACGTGGAAACGTCGCGTGAAGTCGTCAAATTTGCGCACTCGATCGGTGTGACCGTCGAGGCCGAACTGGGCGTACTCGGTTCGCTGGAAACGATGAAGGGCGACAAGGAAGACGGCCACGGCGCCGACGGCCTGATGACCCGCGAGCAATTGCTGACCGACGTATCGCAAGCTGCCGACTTCGTGGCGCGCACCCAGTGCGATGCCTTGGCCATTGCCATCGGTACCTCGCATGGCGCCTACAAATTTACGCGCAAGCCTACCGGCGACATCCTGGCGATCGACCGCATCAAGGAAATCCACGCGCGCATCCCGAACACCCACCTGGTGATGCACGGTTCGTCGTCGGTACCGCAGGAATTGCTGGCGATCATCCGCGAATTCGGTGGCGACATGAAGGAAACGTACGGCGTGCCGGTGGAAGAAATCCAGGAAGGCATCCGTCACGGCGTTCGCAAGATCAATATCGACACCGATATCCGCCTGGCCATGACGGCCGCCATCCGCAAATACCTGTTCGAAAATCCATCGAAATTCGACCCGCGCGATTATCTGAAACCTGCCCGCGATGCGGCTGCGCTGATTTGCAAGGCGCGGTTCCAGGCGTTTGGCTGCGAAGGCATGGCCTCGCGCATCAAGCCGATCCCGCTGGAAAAAATGGCCGAGCGCTACAAGGCAGGCGAACTGTCGCAAATCGTTAAATAAATAAGACCCCCTGACTTAAAAACCGTCACCCTCGCGAAGGCGAGGGCCTATGGCACCTTCGAGCAGTAGCGGCCGATGCATGAGTGGTATGGGTCCCCGCCTTCGCGGGGATGACGTTTACAGGGCACTTATTCCATCCTGCGTTAAAATAACGCATTGAAATCACGTTCGCGCGGACTGTCAGCAGTCCGTATTTCTACACCGGCGGGGGCATCCCCGCCGGTTCCGCTTTCCGGTACCTCTTCTATGAACAGCCTCTACCAATCCACCATCGATTCCCTGCCACTGCTGGGCCGCGGCAAGGTGCGCGACAATTACGCCGTCGGCGACGACAAGATTCTCATCGTCACCACCGACCGCTTGTCCGCCTTTGACGTCGTCATGAACGAACCGATTCCCGGCAAGGGCATGGTCCTGAACCAGATGACCGATTTCTGGTTCGAGAAACTCGGCGACATCGTCCCGAATCACCTGACCGGCGTGACGCCGGAAAGCGTGGTGACTGCAGAAGAGGCGAGCCAGGTGCGGGGCCGCGCGGTCGTGGCCAAGCGCCTGCAGCCGATCATGGTGGAAGCCGTCGTACGCGGTTACCTGATTGGTTCTGGCTGGAAGGATTACCAGGCCACGGGCGCGGTCTGCGGCATCACGCTGCCAGCCGGCCTGCAGCAAGCCGACAAATTGCCCGAGCCAATTTTTACGCCGGCAGCCAAGGCCGACCTGGGCGAGCACGATGAAAACATCAGCTTTGCCGATATGGAACAGCGCATCGGCGCGGACCTTGCCGGCCGCATCCGCACCATCAGCATCGCCCTGTACCAGCGCGCCGCCGAATACGCAGCCACGCGCGGCATCATCATTGCCGATACCAAGTTCGAATTCGGTCTCGACAACGATAACGTGCTGCACCTGATGGATGAAGTGCTGACGGCTGACTCGTCGCGCTTCTGGCCGGCCGATTCGTATCGTCCAGGCATCTCGCCGCCGTCATTCGACAAGCAGTTCGTGCGCGACTACCTGGAAACGCTCACCGAGTGGCCGAAAACCGCCCCGGCGCCAGCGTTGCCGGCGGACGTTATCGACAAAACGCAAGCCAAGTATTTCGAAGCCATCGAACGCCTGACGGGCGAAAAGTTGAAAGCATGACTGATCAGCTCAATGTGCAAGCCAAGCCAGTGATCGGCGTCGTCATGGGCTCGTCGTCCGATTGGGACGTCATGAAAAACGCTGTCGACATCCTCAAGCAATTCGGCGTGCCGCATGAAGCGCTTGTCATTTCAGCGCACCGCATGCCGGACGAGATGTTTGCCTACGCAGAAGGCGCCCGTGCGCGCGGCCTGCGCGCGATCATCGCCGGTGCCGGCGGCGCGGCCCACTTGCCGGGCATGATTGCCGCCAAGACCATCGTGCCGGTGCTGGGTGTGCCGGTGCCGTCCAAATATTTGCGCGGCGAGGATTCGCTGCTGTCGATCGTGCAGATGCCGAAAGGTGTGCCGGTTGCAACGTTTGCCATCGGTGAAGCCGGTGCGGCCAATGCTGCCCTGACCGCCGTGGCTATCCTCGCTGCGCATGACGACAACCTGGCCGATTTACTCGACCAGTTCCGCCGCACTCAGACTGCCGCTGCACAAGCCATGGTATTGCCGCCAGTATCCGCATGAGTAAAATCGACAAGCCATTCATCCCGACCGCCCATCCGCCCACCGTCCTCGGCGTGATGGGTGGCGGCCAGCTCGGCCGCATGTTCGCGCACGCCGCGCAGGCGATGGGCTACCAGGTCGCTGTGCTCGAACCTGCTGCAACGTGTCCGGCCGGTATGGTTGCCGAGCACCTGATCAACGCGCCGTATTCCGACACCGCTGCCCTGGCGCAACTGGCCGGGCAGTGCGTGGCCGTGACGACGGAATTTGAAAATGTCCCGGCCTCCAGCATGGTGGCGTTGGCCGACAGCACGTTCGTCGCTCCATCGGGCGCCTGTATCT
>JALYUM010000109.1 GCA_030853745.1 Pseudomonadota bacterium
GGTACCGATTGTGCACAAGCGTCGCGTTGTCCACAGCCCACCAAGGAGATAAACGATGGATCTTGCCGCACTTTTTGCCTGTCCCATCATCCAGGGACCGATGGCTGGCGGTGCCAGCACGCCGGAATTGGCCGCTGCCGTCTCGAATGCCGGGGCACTTGGGTCGCTGGCCGTGTCGCTGGTGTCGCCAAGCACCATGTCCGGGCAGGCTGCCCAGATCCGCGCGCTGACCGACAAGCCTTTTGGACTGAATTTGTTTGTGCAGCAAACGCCGCATCCTTCGGTGCAAGCGATACAAGATGCCATCGAACTCTTGCGGCCAGCCTGGTCCAGCCTCGGATGGGACAGCTTGCCGGTGCCCGCCAGCTGGTGCCAGGATTTCGATGCCCAGTTTGCCGAGTTGCTGCGTATCAAACCTGCCGTCGCCAGTTTTACTTTTGGCATTTTGTCGAAGGAACAAGTAGCCGCGCTGAAAGCTGCCGGCATTGTTGTGATCGGTACCGTCACGACGGTGGAAGAGGGGCTGGCCTGGCAAACCACCGGCGCCGATGCAGTCATTGCATCAGGCATCGAAGCGGGCGGACATCGCGGGACATTCATTGGCCGCCAGGAAGACGCCACCATGCCGGCCAAACAATTGTGGCCGGCCGTCGCGCATGCCTTGCGCATCCCGGTCATTGCCGCTGGCGGCATCATGGACGGCGCGGACATTCGTGAAGCGCTGGCGCTGGGCGCAGTGGCCGTGCAAATGGGCACGGCGTTTCTGGTCACCGATGAATCGGGTATTCACCCGGCGTACCGGGCCCGTTTGCTCGACCGGACGAACCAGGTCACACGATTGACGCGCGCCATTTCAGGCCGTTACGCGCGCGGTATTGAAAATCGTTTTATCCGCGAGATGGCGCCGGTGGAAGCACAATGTCCGCCGTATCCTGTACAAAATGCGCTGACCGGATCGATCCGCGCGGCAGCCGCCGCCAATAATGATCCGGAATGGATGTCGCTGTGGGCGGGAACTGGTGTCGCGCGCACCCGCGCGATGCCGGCCGGCGCCCTGGTGCGTACCTTGTTCGACGAGATGCAACAAGCTTAGGAGTATGCCTTGGAAAATGCAGGTCATTACGATTACATCATCATCGGTGCCGGCAGCGCCGGCTGTGTATTGGCAAACCGGTTATCGAACGATCCCGACATGAATGTCTTGCTGCTCGAAGCCGGTGGCCGCGACGATTATGTCTGGATTCATATCCCGGTTGGTTATCTGCACTGCATCGGTAACCCGCGCACCGACTGGCTGTATAAAACCGAAGCGGAAGCCGGCTTGAATGGCCGCGCACTGATGTACCCGCGTGGCAAAGTATTGGGTGGCAGCTCTTCCATCAACGGCATGATTTACATGCGCGGCCAATCGGGCGATTACGACGCCTGGGCCGAATTGACGGGCGATTCATCGTGGCGCTGGGATCAGGTGTTGCCGCTGTTCCGCAAAAGCGAACATCATCACAAGGGCGCTGGCGAACACCATGGCGAAGGCGGTGAATGGCGCGTCGAAAAACAACGATTGTCCTGGCAAATCCTCGATGCGTTTCGCGATGCCGCCAGTGAAGTGGGCATTCCAAAAATCGACGATTTCAATGGTGGCGATAATGCCGGTAGCGCGTATTTCGATGTCAACCAGCGCCGCGGCATTCGCTGGAACACCGCCAAGGCGTTCTTGAAACCAGCAACCCGGCGCCCGAATTTAACGGTCATGACAGGCTGCCACGTTGAAAAACTGCTGCTCAATAAAACTGAACAAGGTGTGCGCTGCCGCGGTGTGCAATTTACCGGTGGGAGCAGGGCATTTACTGCCACTGCAGAATTGGAAACACTGCTGTGCGCCGGCGCCATTGGTTCACCGCATTTGCTGCAATTGTCCGGGATCGGTCCGGCTGCATTGTTGCACCAACATGGCATCGCACCGATCGTCGAGGCGCCGGGTGTCGGAGAAAATCTGCAGGACCATCTGCAGCTGCGCATGGTCTATAAAATCAAGGGCGCTAAAACCTTGAATACCAGTGCGGCCAGCTGGATGGGCAAGATGATGATCGGGCTGGAGTATGCGCTGCGCCAGAGTGGCCCGATGTCGATGGCGCCGTCGCAATTGGGCGCTTTTGCACGTTCCGATCCCGGCCAGGCCACACCGAACCTGCAGTACCACGTGCAACCGCTGTCGCTGGAAAAATTCGGCGATCCATTACACGCCTTTCCCGCTTTTACTGCCAGCGTCTGCAATCTGCGGCCGACGTCGCGCGGCCATGTGCGCATCGCGTCAAATGACAGTCATGCAGCACCGAAAATTTCCCCAAATTATTTGAGCACCTTGGCCGATCGCCATATTGCTGCCGATGCCATCCGTATCACGCGCGGGATTGTCGCAGCACCGGCACTGGCCAGGTATCAGCCGGAAGAATTCAAGCCTGGTCTTGCGTATCGGACCGAGGAAGAACTGGCAGAGGCGGCTTCACTGATTGGTACCACGATTTTTCATCCGGTAGGGACGTGCAAGATGGGCAAACCGGATGATCCGATGGCCGTCGTCGACAGTCAATTGCGTGTGCGCGGCGTAACCGGTTTACGCGTTGTGGATGCATCGATCATGCCGAATATCACTTCAGGCAATACCAATTCGCCCACTGTCATGATTGCCGAAAAAGCCGCCCAGATGATCATTGCCAGCAGGGACGTGGCGCCCGACGGAGTAGTGGTAACAGCCTGATTTGGTACGTAGTAATACTGTATTGTGAGGCTGCAGGTGAATCTGTATTATTGTTTAATAATTATCATGGCACCATAAAAACGACAATGGAGACACCATGTCAGACGTCATACTCGCAACAGAGAACCTTACCAAAGAGTTCAAGGGTTTTACTGCCGTCAGTGCCGTCAACCTGCAAGTGCAACGTGGCCACATCCATGCACTGATCGGCCCGAACGGCGCTGGCAAAACCACCTGTTTTAATTTACTAACCAAATTTCTGGTGCCCACTTCCGGCAGCATCTTGTTCAATGGTCGCGACATTACCCGGGCCCAGCCAGCGCAAATTGCGCGCATGGGTATCATTCGCTCGTTTCAGATTTCTGCGGTATTCCCCCATCTGACGGTACTGCAAAATGTGCGCATCGGCCTGCAACGCGAACTCGGTACCAGTTTTCATTTTTGGCAGAGCGAACGGTCGCTGGCGCGTTTGAACGACCGCGCGATGCAATTGCTGGCGGAAGTCGACCTGGAAAACTTTGCCGATACCGTCACTGCCGATTTGCCGTATGGCCGCAAGCGCGCGCTGGAAATTGCCACCACGCTGGCAATGGAACCAGAACTGATGCTGCTCGACGAGCCCACGCAGGGTATGGGGCATGAAGATGTGCATCGCGTCACCGCGCTGATTAAAAAAGTATCGGCAGGGCGCACCATTTTGATGGTGGAACACAATATGAACGTGGTGTCCGGCATTTGCGACCGCATCTCGGTGCTGCAACGCGGCGCCATGCTGGCTGAAGGCACTTACGCCGAAGTGTCGAAAAATCCGCAAGTGATGGAAGCATATATGGGCACCGTGGAAGCCGCTCTGGAAGGAGCGCACTGATGGCGGCGGTGCTCGAGATTTCGAATCTGCAAGCCTGGTACGGCGAGTCGCACATCCTGCACAACGTCAATTTGTCAGTCAATGAAGGCGAAGTCATCACGCTGCTGGGCCGCAATGGCGCCGGCCGTACGACAACGCTGCGCGCCGTCATGGGACTGACCGGCACGCGTACCGGTTCCATCAAGATCAATGGCGTTGAATCCATTCACTTGCCGACCCACAAAATTGCTCACCTGGGTGTCGGCTATTGCCCCGAAGAGCGCGCGATTTTTTCGTCACTGTCGACGGAAGAAAACCTGATGTTGCCGCCGGTATTAAAAGGTGCTGGCGCTGGCATGCCGCTCGACGAGATTTATGCGATGTTTCCGAACTTGCTGGAACGGCGCCACAGTCAGGGCACGCGCCTGTCCGGCGGCGAGCAGCAGATGCTGGCAGTGGCGCGCATCTTGCGCACCGGCGCACGCTTGCTGTTGCTCGATGAAATTTCTGAAGGCCTGGCGCCGGTCATTGTCCAGGGCCTCGCACGCATGATCATGATGCTCAAAGCCAAGGGTTACACCATCGTCATGGTGGAACAGAACTTCCGCTTCGCCGCACCGCTGGCCGACCGGTTTTACGTCGTCGAACACGGTCAGATTGTCGAGACCATTGCTTCATCCGAATTAAACGCCAAGATGCCGCTGCTCACCGAGCTGCTGGGCGTGTAAATTAAAACTTTCAATAAAAACCTGAATTTGCCTCCGGAGACAAAAAAATGAAACGTCATGCCATCGCTCTCGCCGCCGCTGCCAGCTGCGCCTTCGCCCTGTCGGCACCTGCCTCCGCGCAAGTGTCGGGAGACATTATCAAAATTGGCATGCTGACGGATTTGTCCGGCGTGTATTCCGATGTGGATGGCAATGGCGGGGCGGAAGCCGTCAAAATGGCCATCGCCGATCTTGGCGGCCAGATCAACGGCAAGAAAATTGAATTCGTCGTGGCCGACCACCAGAACAAGGCCGATATCGCATCGTCGAAAGCGCGTGAATGGTTCGACACCGGCAAAGTCGACATGCTCATTGGTGGCACCAATTCCGGCGCTGCTTTGGCCATGGCCAAGGTTGCCGCGGAAAAGAAAAAGGTGTTTATTGCCATCGGCTCCGGCTCGGCGCTTTTGACCAATGAACAGTGTTCGCCGTACACCGTGCACTACGCGTACGACACAGTCGCGCTGGCGCGGGTGGCCGGCAAGGCGATTGTTGAG
>JALYUM010000123.1 GCA_030853745.1 Pseudomonadota bacterium
TCAAACCTGCCCGGGCAGCTCGCATGCCCGGCAGCACGGCGCGGGTGACCGCCATCGGTCCAAGTACATTGACCTCGAACTGGCGCCGCGCGTCACTCTCGCTCACCATCTCGAAATAACCGAGCTGAGCCTGCCCCGCATTATTGACCAATACGTCGATGGCACCCGCGCAGGCAGCCGCTTGTGCCATGGCACGGTCAACGCTCGTCTGGTCGGTAATATCGAGTTCGACAATGTGTAGCGTCCCGGCCGTTGTGGCGGGCAAGCCGGCCAGGTCCGCGCGGGAACGTGCCGTTGCGATGACGATATGCCCCGCGTTAAGAGCACGCAGGGTAATTTCGCGTCCCAGTCCCCGGCTCGCGCCAGTAATCAACCATGTCGCCATATAAAACCTCCAGTTATTAATCGGTCTATCAATCATAAGCTGCGTTAATGCCAATGATAAGATGGCCCTCCCTAAACAGGCTTATTAGCAAGGCTACTTAATGCGGATCGACCAACTGAACGATTTAGCAGTATTCCGGGTCGTTGCGATGGAGCGCAGCTTCACTCGCGCCGCTGCCCGGCTTGGCGTGACGCAGTCAGCGTTGAGCCAGACACTCAAACGCCTGGAGGCGGAGCTGGGCGTCAAGCTGCTGGTACGCACGACACGTAGCGTGGCGCCGACACACGCAGGAGAGCAACTGCTGGCGACCCTGCACCCGGCGATGGCAGACATTGCCGCGTCGCTCGATGAACTCAAGAACCAGCGCGACGAGCCGGGCGGCACGATACGCGTTACTACCGGGAAGCACGCTGCCGACACGGTCCTGTGGCCCGCCTTGGCGGAGCTATTGCCACGCCATGCGGATATCCATGTGGAGGTCAGCGTCGACAATAATTATGTGGACATCGTCGCGGAGCGCTTCGACGCCGGCATCCGGCTCGGCGAGCAGCTCGAGCGCGACATGGTGGGCATCCCCATCGGTCCGCCACTACGCATGGCTGTCGTCGGTTCGCCTGCATATTTTGCCCAGCATGGGCGGCCGCAAGCGCCGGCCGAACTGCGCGACCATCGATGTATCTGCTTCATGCGCCGTGACGGCACAATTCCAGCTTGGGAATTCGAGAAGGATGGCCGCAAAATTGCCATCAAAGCTGCCGGAGGCGCCGTGTTCAACGATGGCGACTTGCTGATCAAGGCCGCAACGGCAGGCCTGGGCGTCAGCTATATCATGGAAGACCAGGTCATTGCCGCGCTGACGCATGGCAATCTTCAACGCGTGCTGGAAGACTGGTGCGTGCCATTTCCCGGGTACTACCTGTTTTACCCGAACAGACGGCATCCAGTGACGGCGTTCACGGTGTTTGTCGCGGCGCTGGTGGACAAGCGCGACAGGTAACAGGCCTTCCACTGGCGCAGGTCGGTGGAACATTGTAACAACATCACCGCCGGCTGCTGGCCGAACCCGGCCGTCTAGTCCAGCGTAAGAGGTCATCAAGGCAGGAATCGCCGCCTATCACGAAGACCTGGTGCCCAGCTAACGCGGACGTGTGAAAAGCTTGGGTGCTACGTCTCGACACCAATTGGATGGCGTTCATCGGGTTCCATACTCTCACCGTCGAACCAGGAACACGCCATCCATTGCTGATATCGTTCAGTTAAGCCGGCTTTCGTAGAACGCGAGTGTCACAGCGCTTTGGTTTTGCCTTGACGGCCCGGCCGAATTTTCGATCGGGCCGTTCGTCATTGAGGAAGCTACCCGGGGGCCGATCGAAGCGACGCTGACGGCCGCTGGCTGGCGTGTGCAAATCCAGCGCAGAGGCAATGCTAACAAACCGATTTCCGACACGCAGAAGGAGCCCAACCGACGAATCGCCATATTACGGGCCCGGGTCGAACATGTCTTTGGCGCCATGCGCCGCATGGGCGGGAAACTGGTGCGCGGCAAGAGAATCGTGCGCGCCACCTTCGCGTTACACCTCAACACTGCCAGCTACAACTTGCATTGGCTCGTCTTTTTGAAAGAACGAGGGGTGCAGGCGTTCTAAAACGCGGAACCGGGCGTCATGCCCACGGAAAACGGGCCCAGGATGCTCGCAGATACGTTGCAAACCTCCTGTCACTCATGGAAATCACCCCGGAAATCGACCGCGAATTCCGCAGCGGCCTCGACGACGGGTTCAATTTCTCACATGCGCGGTTGTTCGAGGCGGCTTAAGTTGGCGTCAACAAACCAGCGGCCCGTCGCGCTGGCAGAGCGTGACAGGATAGTCAGAAATATTACATTTATTCCGATTGAGAAAATTTGCTGACTACGCAATAATATCCCCCTTAATTGTTTTGGGGTTTCTATGTTCAAACCAAAGGTTCTTATTGTGGGAGCCAGTATCGCTGGTCCGACCGCCGCATTCTGGTTAGCCCGGGCGGGATGCCAGGTGACGATTGTTGAACAGGCATCGGAACTTCGCAACGGCGGAAACGGTGTCGATATCCGCACTGAGGCGCTGCAGGTTGTTCAACGCATGGGACTGATGGCCAGCGTACGAGCAAAGGCGATCGAAAGCAGGGGCATCAGGTTCGTCAACGCTCGTGACATCGAGCAGGCGCGCATCGATAGCATTGAATTGGCGAGCGCGGTCGGCTCCGAGGATATCGAGATCCAACGCGGTGACCTGGTGCACTTGTTATATGATGCAACTCGACATGACGTCGGCTATGTCTTCGGCGAGACGATCAGCAGCTACTCGCAGGATGAAGGCGGAGTCGATGTAACGTTTACAAGCGGATCGCAGGAGCGCTTCGACCTGGTCGTCGGAGCCGACGGAATGCATTCCAGTCTCCGTCGTCTGGCATTCGGACCCGAAGAGAAATTCTCAGTCTATAAGCACTATTATTTCGCTGGCGCCAGTGCCGACCTACGGTTCGGCGAAGAATATTGGTCGACCTTTTACAATGTGCCGGGCAAAGGAGCGGGGTTTTATCGGGCGGGCCAGGGAAACGGCTTGATTACCTTTATCTTCTTCAGTGAAAAGCCTCTGATCTACGATCATCGTGATCCGGTCGCACAGCGGCGGCTTTTGCGAGAAGCGTATGATGGAATCGGCTGGCATGTACCGGCAATGCTTGATGCGACCGATAGCGCAACCAGCTTCTACTTTGATTCCCTATCCCAGGTGAAGATGCCGTCCTGGTCCAGCGGCAGGATCACTCTCGTGGGCGATGCGGCCTATTGCGCATCCCCTGGTTCAGGCGCAGGCGCGCTGCTGGCGTTGACTGGTGCGTACAGACTAGGGGGCGAGGTTGCGGCAGGGGGCACACTGAAATCAGCGCTTGCCCGGTATGAGATTGCTCACCGTCCGCTAGTCAAGCGAAAGCAAACGCAACTCTACACCGGCCTGTCTGCACCGAAAACCCGGATCGGCATCGTCGCGCGAAATTTCTTCCTCTCGTCACCACTTCGCGGAATGTTCTCCGGAGTTCAATCGGATAAGGACAGCCCAATGCACGACTACGTATTCCCTGAAGCTGCATGCCAGAAATGATCAAGAACCCGCGCGCAGAAGGGTTGCGCGAGCGCAAGAAGCGTGAAATGCGCGCAAACATCAGCGCCGTTGCGTTGCGTCAGGCGATAGAGCACGGCGTTGCCCACGTAACCACCGAGATGATCGCGGCCGAATTAGGCGTATCGCAACGAACCATCGGCAACTATTTTTCTAGCAAGGAGGAAGCTATCGTCGGCACATCGGTGATACGCGCCGATCGCTTCTGCTCAACGCTTAGAGAACGGTCATCAGGAGAGCCGTTGCACGAGGCACTTCTCGCGGCCGCCCTCGACGTCTTTGCGAGCGTGCCCGATCGCGACGGATTGGAGCGCATACGACTAATACGCTCGACGCCAGCGCTTTTTGCCGAGGAGCGGAAGTCTGACGTCGAGATCGAACGTATGATAGCGGCTGAGATTGGTTATCGCACCGGGACCGATCCCACCTTCGATATCAGTCCTCGCATCCGGGCGTCCCTGATACTGGCTACCATGCATACTGCGGTCAACTTCTGGCTTGATTCGCCTGCTGAGGGCGCGCTCGGAGACGTGATGCGGGACGCGATGGCACAATTTCGGTTGAAATGAGGCCCGCATTTATGCAATAAATCCGCTTCGCGCACAGATGCGCGGAATTGGTCACGTTCGCCGGGAATTAACGGTCACGTTGACATGGAACGACTGGTCGCCGAACTACAAGTCCGCGCTGGAATCCTCAATCGTAAGCGTCCAGCCCGCCCATCTATGAATTCCTGATTGCCGCGACCACACTACGTTTTTCAATGATTCTGGAGAAAACAGTGATGAGAGAGGAACGGGAAAAAGCATGGCAGAAGCTCGTGTCGCAGTGGCGGGCCCGTGGCCTTTCCCAGCGCGCCTTCGGGCTTGAGCATGGCGTTTCGCAGAAACAGATCAGCTACTGGTCGCGGCGTTTTGCGGCAGTGCAGGCGTCACCTGGATTCCTTCCCGTGCGCATGTCGCCGGCTGTTGTGCCAGGCGCGATCAGTCTGCGCAGCGCGCATGGCTGGACGTTGACTTTGCCAAGTGACGTTCCGGCCAGCTGGCTGGCCGAGATGATGCGGGCACTGTAATGGACGTCTCCGCAGAATCGATCTGGCTTGCCACTGCAGCCGTGGACATGCGCACTGGTATCGACGGGCTGTCATTGCACGTGCAGCAGGCGCTGGGCCGTCCGCCGTGCGATGGCACGCCTACGTGTTTGCCAACCGGCGCCGCACGCGCTTAAAAGTCCTG
>JALYUM010000093.1 GCA_030853745.1 Pseudomonadota bacterium
ATGAATTTGGCGTTCGGCGTGCGCGCGACGAGTACGGCAGCGTCAGCGGCGGAGGTGGCGCACTGGTAAGTAAAGGCCCTCATGCTGGCCTCCCGGCGACTTCGGAAATCGCATCGATGATGTTCGAATAGGCGCCACAGCGGCAGATATTGCCACTCATGCGCTCGCGCAGTTCGGCGACGGACAGCAGCGGCTTTTCCGTCAGGCTGCCGGTGACATGGCTCGGGATGCCCTGCTTGATTTCGTCGAGTGCTGCGACGGCCGAACAGATTTGTCCCGGCGTACAGTAACCGCACTGGAAGCCATCGTGTTTCACGAACGCAGCCTGCATCGGATGCAGCTTTTCAGGGGTGCCGAGGCCTTCGATGGTGGTCACGCTGGCGCCGTCGTGCATGACGGCCAGCGACAGGCACGAATTGATGCGGCGGCCATCGACGATGACGGTGCACGCACCGCACTGGCCATGGTCGCAGCCCTTCTTGGTGCCGGTCATGTGCAGGTGTTCACGCAAAACGTCGAGCAAAGTGGTACGCGTATCGACATCCATGTGTTCGGTCTTGCCGTTCACTTTCAGCGAAAATTTGGCCATGACAGGTGGCTGCGCGGCAGCGGTGGGGGTTGGCATGGCAGCGGTCTGGGCAACCGCCAGGCCGGGGACGGATGCAGCTGCAGTCGAGACGGCGCCGGCGATCAGCACGTCGCGTCTCGTCAGTTTCACGTCGCCGAGCTGGCGCAATGGATTGGTATCGTTCATGTGGGAGGGTCCTTTTGTGCGGAAAATGGCGCGATGATTTATTTATCTTAAATGATTCTGGTCAAACGATTAACACCGTTGACAGGCATGGGTATATGCGCCCTGTTCATGACTGGATGGCGTTTATTTTCCCGCGCGAAAATCGGAAACAGCCGGCCAGGTTACTTTTACCGGCGTGATATCGAGGCGCATGCGGTACACCGAATACGCTTCCGACGTCGCCGATTCGTAGCCTTCGGTCGCAGGCGTTCTGCGCAGCACGAACGAAAAGCCCGGCAACGCAGGGTTGGCGCCCGGCCCGCCAAAGGCCAGGCCGGTGGCCTGTGGCCGGCTGCTGTCGACCAGCTGCATCATCAGGTCGACCAGCGTGGTATTGCCAAGGATGTCGGCGGAAAACAAAGGCGGTTCATTGCCGGTTTGGCCAGGCTTGACCTTGCCGTCGATCTTGTCGCTTGAGGGCGTCATGGCGCCGGTATCGAGATTGATGCGGTCGCCATGGTCGAGATAACTGATGCTGACGTTGCTGATATTGAACGCGCCCAGCGCCGGATTGCTGGTGGCCTGGGCCAGGTCGAACCAGATGGCGCCCTTGTAGCCGATCACTTCCGCATCATGGTGCGGGCCCACCACCACCGCCGTGTTTTCATCGATGCCGAGGCCGCGCTTGTACGATTTTTTCAGCATGGCCGGCAACATGCGCGCGAAGCGGCCGCGGATGATCAGGTGCTGGTCGACGAAGACATCCTTGCCGATAAAACCCAGTCCGGGCGCGAGTTCATTGCCGTCGCGTACCCCGTTTTGCAGCAGCGCGAGCGTGGTGCCGGCGTTATCGAACATCGTGCTGCTCATGATCGCGGCGCCGGCACTGGCGCCGGACACCACACCACCGCGGTGATACAGACGCCAGATGGCGTCCAGCACTGCCGAGTTGGTACCGTCGGCATTGCGCATGGCAGCGGTAATGCGGGCCTGGTCACCGCCGATAAAATACACGCCGCCGGACTGGTCGATGGCCGCAACATTGGCCGGGTCGTTCGCCGCCACGTGCACGTCGCCAGGCAGACGCGGCGACACCGGCAGCAGGAACGCCTGCGCGCCGTACTGGTTCAGGTGCTGCACCACGCGGCCACCCGAGCCGGTCGGATTGCCAGCCGCGGCAGGCACCACGGCGATCCGGGCGCCCTTGCCGCCGGCCAGGTCGACGATGCGTTGCCAGACGACGGCATTGTCGGCCCGGAGTGCGCCGCCGACAATCACGAGCGAACCCTCGGCGTGGGCGGCCACGCTGGCGAGGGCAAACAGTAAGTACGCGACGGGGCGCATCAGGCGGGCAATTGCAGTCATGTCAGCATCCAGGAGTGAAAAAACACCGGCAGCTTACCCGAAACTGCATTTTTTACGTGCCGGTACAGGTATTTTGCAATACGACCTTATCGATTGTGTAATATCGCAGCATCCCAGCATCAAGATCATCTCCCATGCGAAAACTGCGTCTCCCGAATACCTTTGTTTTGCTGTTTGCCATCCTGGCCATGATCGCGCTGTCGACCTGGCTGGTACCCGGCGGCAAATACGATATGCAGATGGTGAACGGCAAATCGGTCATCAACCCGGACACCTTCCACTACATCGCCAGCAATCCGCAGGGCCCGGTCGCGTTGATGATGGCGCCCATCAAGGGCTTCGTGGAAGCGGCCGAAATTATCGGTTTCATCCTGATTGTCGGCGGCGCATTTGCAGTGCTGGCAGCCACCGAAGCAGTCGAAGCGATGATCAAGACCATCGCGCGCGCGCATACGCGTTCAAAATTTGTGCGGGTGGCATTGATCCCGGTCTTCGTCACACTGTTTTCACTGGGCGGCGCCACGTTCGGCATGAACGAGGAAGCGATTCCGTTCGTGCTGATCTTCGTGCCGCTTGCGCTGGCACTGGGCTACGACTCGATCACCGGCGTATCGATTCCGTTCCTGGGTACGCAAGTCGGCTTCGGCGCAGCATTTCTGAATCCGTTCAATGTCGGCATCGCCCAGAAAATTGCCGGTATCCAGCCGTTTTCGGGCATTGGCTACCGCCTGATCGCGTGGACGATTGCCACGCTGGTCACCGTGCTGTTTTTGATGTGGTGGGCCGCGCGGGTCAAGGCCTACCCCACGCGCAGCCCGACGTTCGCGCTCGACCAGGAGTTGCGCGCGGCGCACAGTGCGACGCACACCGAAGCATTTACCGGCATGACGCGCACCCATGGCGCGGTGCTGTGGATATTTGCCGGCTCGCTGATCGGCATGGTCATCGGCGTGGTGCATTTCGACTGGGGCGTCGCGGAGATCGCGGCGCTGTTCCTGAGCATGGCGATTGTCATCGGCCTGGTTGGCCGGCTGGACGCGGACCGCTTCGTGCTGGCGTTCACCAGCGGCGCAAAAGACCTGGTGAACACGGCATTGGTGATCGCACTGGCGCGCGGCACCGTGATCCTCGCGCGCGACGCCCACATCATCGACACCATGCTGCACGGCCTGATGCCGCTGGTGCAATCGTCGAGCCCCGTGTTTGCCGCATGGAAGATGTACGGCATTCAAAGCGTCATCAACTTCTTCATTCACTCCGGCACCGGCCAGGCCGCGCTGACGATGCCGATCATGGCGCCGCTCGCAGACCTGGTGGGCGTGACGCGCCAGACGGCGATTCTTGCGTATCAGTTCAGCGAGTTTTCCACGCCGATGCTGCCCACATCGGGCATCACGATCGGCGTGCTGGCACTGGCCCGTATTCCGTGGCTGACATGGGCCAGGTGGATGATTCCATTGCAATTAGTGTACGTGGTGCTGTCGCTGACGCTGCTGGTGCCGCCATGCCTGATGCAGTGGCAGTAATCAAGCCGGCAACGCCGCCAGCTCCTGCTCGGTAAAGCCCGCGCGCCGGCGGGCTTCCAGATTGAATGGCCCCTTCAATACCGGCGCGGCGTACTGCGTCGCCAGCAAGCCGTACGTGGAATACGGCTCCAGGCCACGCGCGTCGCACAGGTAGTTGTACCAGCGATTGCCAATATCCACGTGCCCTACTTCGTCGTGCAGGATGATGTCGAGAATGCCGGCGGCAGCCATATCGCCCGCCTGCGCCAGCTTGGCACGCAACGGCGGAATGGCGTCGAGCCCGCGCGCTTCAAGCGTGCGCGGCACGAGTGCCATGCGTGCCAGCACGTCATCCACAGTTTTTGCGACCATTTCCCACAGGCTGTCATGGGCGGGGAAATCGCCGTACGCATGGCCGAGCACGTTCAGATGCGCAGCCAGCAGGGTGTAGTGCGTGGCCTCTTCACTGGCCACGCTGAGCCAGTCGGCGTAGTAGGCGCGCGGCAAACCAGGAAAGCGCCAGAGCGCATCGAGCGCAAGGTTCACCGCATTGAATTCAATATGGGCCAGTGCATGGACCAGCATGGCGCGGCCTTCGACGGTGACCATCGAGCGCCGGCCCACCAGGCGTGGCGGGACGAGCTCGGGTTGTGGGGGACGCCCTGGAATATCGTCTGCCGGGATCAGACTTCCCTGCGCATCGAGGGTGCACGCACCCGTGTCCCAGGCGGCACGCATCTGAACTATCGCCGCCATTTTGGTCACAGGGCAGCGCTCAAGCAGGCAGGCCAGCGCCAGCGCACGCAATTCGGGGAGCGCAGCAATCATCGTATCGTCCATCCGGAAAAGGACAGCATGATACCAAATGCGCTCCCCGCGAACCGGATGGCTTGTCGCCGATGCCTTATGCCTTGGCGGGCACCTTGACACTGTCGCCCAGCTGCAGGTCGGCCGCCGAGCTACCGTGTGCCGCGAGCGTTGCGCCAACGGGTTGCATGCCGGTGTGGGTTGGCAACGCGTTCACGAGCGCACCCACCTTGATCGGGGTTTCGTTGGCGGCCATGCGCCCGGCGGTGTCAGCGCGCTGCGTGTTGAGCAAGATGTCCTGCATGGCGCTGGCAGTCTTGTCCCACGACGTGTTGGCAACAATGTCGCGCTCGATGGCCACCATGTTTGCGGTTTGCTCCGGCGTCATTGCCAGCGCCGCATCGCAAGCGGCAATGAACGCCTCGGCGGTATCGGCAATTGCTACCACGTGGCCATACGGCACCTTGACGTCATTGACCGGGGTGCTGACGATCGGTAGTTCGGCAGCCATATATTCCAGCACCTTGGTCGGGCTGATGAATTTGGTCGACTCGTTGATGGCAAATGGCATCAGGCACACATCCCACCCGGCCAGGTAAGCCGGCAGTTCGGCGTAGCCAGCCTGGCCCATATAGTGAATATTCGGATTGCGCGGCAAGTTCGCCGGATCGATTTTCACCACCGGGCCCACCATGACCAGTTGCCATTCAGGGCGCGCAGTTGCGATGGCTCCCAGCATCTCGATGTCGAAGCGCTCATCGATGACGCCATAGAAACCCAGACGTGGACGCGGCAGGCCAGCTTGTTGCGGCGCGCTGATCGAACGGTCGAGCGACTGGCCGAAGTGAGCCGCGTCGACGCTGCTCGGGAAGCAAAACGTGTTGTGATGGCGCGTGCGCTTGGCTTCATACAGGCTGGGACCACCGGTAAACACGACATCAGCCATGCCCAGCAGGGCCGATTCGCGCTGCAGCAGTTGTTTCGGTGGATTTTTGAATGCCGACAACTCATCCATGCAGTCGTACACGACGAGTGAAGGGTCGAGCCCCTGCAGCAGCGGCAGTGCCATCGGGGTATAAAACCAGACAATTGGCCGCACGCCGTCCGGCACGAGACCGGTCAGCAGCGGTTGCAGATGCGAAATCTGGTCATCGTGGAAGCCCCATTCCGTGCACGTCGTATGCGGCTGGCAAATCGTGATATTTTCTGCAACCACCGTTTTTTTGAGAAAGTCGGCGCCATCGTGGTGAACCGGCTCTTCGACAACAAGAATATTGAAATGTCGCGCAAGCCTGGTCAACAGGTGCTGTGGACGCTGAAACACGAAGTCCCAGCGAAGATGACAAAACACGACGATAGTTGGCGCTGACATAATTGTTCCTTTGGCCCGACGGGCATGATTTTGTGAAATTTTTTTTGCTGATCTGCAGCGATCAAGCCGGGCCTGTAGCGCTTGCATTACCAGCAGTACCAATGGCTGAGCGACGGTAACAATGCAACCTGCCACCCAGCGCCAGGTCAACAAGCAATGTAACAATCGTAACAGGATGGCAATTTTTCCGCTTCAATTCCGCGCTGTAATATGTGTTTCTGGAAATTAATACTCGGCTATAAAACGCCCTCATTTACCCTGCAACTGCCCCAGTCGCTGAACTTTGCAGGGCCATCTGCGTCAAACTTTTACTGCCTGTAAGACAACTCTTACTTTGCCTATCGGCAATCGCTGACATCAAACGTGGGTCAAATCGATACCATGAAGCCCTTCTGTTGCGAAAGAGATCACACATGACGCATTTCCCAGCTAATACTCTCGCCGTTTGGGGCGGGATCGAGTGCACCATTAACCGGGTTGGCGACAATTACTACAATCAGGCCACACAGAGTGGCCATGAATCCCGACCTGGCGACATCGACCGTCTGCAGTCGCTAGGCGTGACGGCGCTGCGCTTTCCGGTCCTGTGGGAGCGCATTGCGCCCGACGGGCTTGCCAAAGCCGACTGGCGCGTGGCCGATGCCCAGCTGGCCGATTGCCGCACCCGTAACATCACTGTCATTGCGGGCCTGGTCCACCACGGCAGCGGCCCGCGCAGCACCAGCCTGGTCGATCCCGGTTTCGCCACCGGTCTGGCGGAGTATGCCGGCGCCGTCGCGGCCCGCTATCCGTGGATCGAACACTACACCCCGGTCAATGAACCGCTGACGACAGCGCGCTTTGCGGGGCTGTATGGCCTCTGGTATCCCCATGGGCGCAGCGACAGCGCGTTCGTGGCGGCAGTATTGAACCAGTGCCGTGCGACGGTACTGGCCATGCAGGCCATCCGCGCAGTCAATCCGGCGGCGAAGCTGGTGCAGACCGACGATCTTGGCAAAACCTGGGGCACGGCGCCAATGGCCGCGATCAGTGCGTTCTACAACGAGCGGCGCTGGCTGGCATGGGACCTGTTGTGCGGCAAGGTCGACCCGGACCACCCGCTGTGGACCTACCTGATGCGGCACGGCGCCGCGCCCGCGGAGGTGCTGTGGTTCCGCGCCCATCCATGCCCACCGGATATCATCGGCGCCAATTACTACGTCACCAGCGAGCGCTGGCTCGACCATCGGGTGGCGCAATACCCGTTCATGACGCCGGGACTGATTGATGGCCTGGCGATGGTCGACACCGAAGCTGCCCGCGTGCCGGAAGCGCCCGATACCGCGCTGACGCCGTTGCTGATGGAACTCTGGGAGCGCTACGGCTTGCCCATTGCCGTCACCGAGGCCCACATTCACGCCGGCCGCGAAGACCAGTTGCGCTGGCTTGCCGAAATCTGGCAGGCGGCGCAAGATGCCCGCGCTCAAGGCGCCGATGTCCGCGCCGTGACGGCCTGGGCGCTGCTCGGCTCGTTCGACTGGGACAGCCTCGTGACGCGCCAGAATGGTCATTATGAATCAGGCGCTTTTGATATCCGGGGCGGGCAAGTGCGCCCTACCGCCGTGGCCGGCCTGCTCCAGCAATTTGGATCGGGCAAGGTGACGATGCATCCGGCAGCGCTGGGGCGCGGCTGGTGGCGGCGCGACACGCGCTATCATGGCGCGGACAGCACCCCGGCCCGGCATAGCGACATCGTCGCCAGTGCCAATCCAGCCACCGCCGCCATCGTGGCCGAGGCGGCCCCGCGCCCACCGTTGCTCATTTCCGGCGCTACCGGCACGCTGGGGCGCGCATTTGCCCGCATCTGCACCCAGCGCAACCTGGCATATCGCCTGGTGGGACGCGCAGAAATGGATATCACCGACCCCGACTCGGTCGAGCGTGCGCTGGCAAAATACCAGCCGTGGGCGCTGATCAATGCCAGCGGCTATGTGCGGGTCGACGAAGCGGAAACCGATGCCGAACGCTGCTTTCGCGAAAACACCTGGGGCCCGGAGGTGCTGGCCATTGCCTGCGCGCGCCACGGCATCCATCTGACCACGTTCTCGAGCGATCTGGTGTTCGATGGGCGGGCCGACAATCCGTATGTGGAAACCGACGACGTATCGCCCATCAATGTCTACGGCCGCAGCAAGGCCGACGGCGAAGAAGCCGTATTTGCCCGCCTGTCGAACGCGCTGGTCATTCGCACCAGCAGCTTTTTCGGGCCGTGGGACCAGTACAACTTTGTCCACCACGCGCTCGGTGCATTGAGCGCGGGCCAGGAATTTGCCGCGCCCGGCGACCTGATCATTACACCGACCTACGTGCCCGATCTGGTCGATGCATGCTTAAATTTGATCGTCGACGGCGAGCGCGGTGTCTGGCATCTGGCCAACGGGCATGCCGTGTCGTGGATCGAACTGGCGCGCCTGGCTGCAACCCATGCCGGTCTCGACCCCGCCGGCCTGCGCGAACAGAAATCGGCCGACTGCCACTATGCCGCAGCGCGTCCCACTTACAGCGCGCTCGACAGTGGACGCGCGATTTTATTGCCGACACTCGACGACGCGCTCGGGCGCTTCGTTGCGCACCGCTCGCGCCAGCTGGAGGTGGCAGCGCCGGCGTAGTGGCCTGCATCATGGTCCCAACCGCGCTGGCGGGCGCGGCGACACAGCTTATCCGCCGGCCTGCGCGTCTCCCACGTCATGCCGCACGTGCACTGCCGCGAGAATTTCCTGCACCGCCTGCATCGACGCCGGTTTCAGCAGGTGGTGATCGAAACCGGCCGCGCGGGAACGCGTACGGTCCGACGCAGCGCCCCAGCCAGTGACGGCCACCAGTACCGTGTCACGCAGCGCAGGCATGGCGCGCATGCGCTGCGCTGTTTCAAAACCGTCGAGGCGCGGCATGCCCAGGTCGAGCAAGGCGACGTGCGGCAGAAACGCTGCGCCCAGTGCCAGCGCTTCGGCGCCGTCGTAGGCAATGCGCGTACTGTAGCCGGAAGCTTCCAGCAACGCGCACAGGGTATCGGCCGCGTCGACATTGTCATCGGCCACCAGAATGCGCAACGGCGTGCGCCCGGCCGGTGTGACGCCGCCAGCCTCGGGCATGCGCGGTAGCGCCTGCACGCCCTCCGCGTGCGGCGCCGGCAGACGGACGACAAAGGTGCTGCCTTGCCCAGCACCGGCGCTCGACACCGAGACCGATCCGCCGTGCAGTTCCACCAGCCGCTGCACCAGCGACAGACCGATGCCGAGCCCGCCACGCGCACGTTCAAGGTTGCGCGACACCTGGGTAAACATGTCGAACACCGAGGCCAGATGCTCGGCCGGGATGCCGATGCCGTTGTCCCGCAGGCGAATTTCGACGACATCTCCGCAGCGCTGCCCCGACAATGTCAGTTGGCCACCCGGTGGCGTGTACTTGATGGCATTCGACAGCAGGTTTCCCAGCACCTGAGCCAGGCGCACTGGATCGGCCTCGAACACGATCGGCGGCCCGTCCGGGGCGGGAACATCCAGGGTCATGACGTGGCGCGCCGCTTCGATTGCCGCGGCGCCCGTCTCGATTGCATTCAACAGCATCTGGCGCAGCTCGACCGGCTCGGGCTGCAGCACGACCTTGCCGTTGTTGACACGCGCAACGTCGAGTAAATCATTAATCAGGTGCACCATATGGTTGACCTGGCGCGCCATCATGTCGCGTACCCTGGCGGCCGCAGCGACATTCCCGGTAGTGATGCGCAGCATGTCGATGCCGTTGCGGATCGGGGCCAGCGGATTGCGCAGTTCGTGCGCCAGGACCGCCAGGAATTCGGATTTGCGGCGGTCCGTCGCCCGCAGTTCTTCCACGGCGCGCACGCGTTCAATATGGGCCCAGCACCGCTCGACGACAGCCTCGACCAGCGCCACTTCGCCAGCGCTCCAGCGCCGCGGCACGTCCTGGTGCACCGCCATCATTGCCACCAGTTTGCCGCCCTTCACCAGCGGACAGCAGATAATCGCTTTGACGCCGATCTGGTCGAACATGGCGGCATGATCGGCGCCGGCCACTTCGCGGTCGATGTCGTCGATGCGCAGGGTGTGGCCGCCGCGCATCGAGGCGGTGGCGCGCGGGCCGAACAGGTCGAGCGAATAGACGCCGACGGTGCTGAAAGCCCCCGGCGCGGTCCAGTCGTGACGGATGGTGAAGCGGTCGTTGTCGGGCTCGACGTCGGCATAGGCCACACGGGTCACTTGCAGGTACTCGCCCAGCAGGCGCGTGGCGCCTTCAAGGATGGCATCGGGGGCCAGCGCCGCGCGCGTGGTTTCGCCGATGGCGTCGAGCAGGCGCAGGCGCGCTTCGATGCCCTCGCGCTCGGTCACATCGACGCCGGTGCCGGCCAGGCAGAGGACGCGGCCTGCGTCGTCCAGCACAGGGGTTAGAACAGTTTGTAAGGAACTTTATTGAAGTTCGCTAGTCTTAACTAATATGAACAAGCTCGTACCAATTAGAACCGCAGCGACAGCTCTCGGTGTCTCGACCAGCACACTGCGGCGCTGGGACGTCACTGGCAAGCTCAAGCCGCCCAGAACCGAAGGCGGACAGCGCCGCTATGATCTCGCCGTGCTGATGCCAGGCATACTGCCTGGCAGAAGTGAGACGTTCAGGTCAATTGCCTACGCGCGTGTTTCCAGTCATGACCAGAAGGCCTACCTGGAGCGTCAACAGCAGGTTCTGGAATTATATTGCGCAAGCCAGGGATGGACGTTTGAAATCATTGCCGATCTCGGTTCGGGGATGAATTATCAAAGAAAAGGGCTGAAAAGGCTGCTGGACGACATTCTCGCCGGCAGGGTCGGTCGGCTGGTTCTCACGCACAAGGACCGACTCTTGCGCTTTGGCGCTGAACTGATATTTGCAATCTGTCAAACCAAAGAGGTGGAGGTCGTGATCATCAACCAGGGCGAGGAAAGCAGTTTCGAGGAAGACCTGGCGAGCGATGTACTTGAGATCATCACTGTGTTCTCGGCGCGACTCTACGGTAGTCGCAGCCGCAAGAACCAGAAGCTGATCGATGGCGTGCGCATGGCTGTCAAGGAAGCGCAATGATCCGGGCACATCGCATTCGGCTTGCTCCCAACAATGTGCAGGCGACCTGCCTTGCGAGGGCCGCCGGCGTCGCACGTTTTGCCTACAACTGGGCGTTGGACCAATGGCAGCAGCAATATGCAGCCGCTAAAATCGACCCTGCGCTGCCGAAGCCCAATGAGGCGGCACTGCGCCGCCAACTGAACGCCATCAAACGCAGCGATTTTCCATGGATGCTGGAGGTGACAAAAAATGCGCCGCAGATGGCCGTCATCCATCTGGGCCAGGCTTTCGAAAACTTTTTCGCCAAACGGAGCCGTTATCCGACATTCCGATGCAAGGGCCGTGACGACCATTTCACGATTACCAACGACCAGTTCAGGGTTGAAGAAAAACGCATACGCATCCCGAAGCTGGGATGGGTGCGCATGCGCGAGCCGCTACGTTTAACTGGCCATATCGTCTCTGCCACGATCGCGCGCCATGCCGGCCAATGGCATGTCAGCATCGCCGTCGATATGCTTGAAGACCCACCACTGCCGCAAGCCGAAAACCAAGGTGCGGTGGGCGTGGACTTGGGCATCAATACGCTGATAACACTGTCGACCGGGGAAAAGTTCGCAGGGCCAAAGGCGATGAAGACACTGGGCCAGCGGCTGCGCCGCCTTGGACGTAGCCTGTCCAGGAAAGTGAAAGGTTCAAGTAACCGGGCAAAGGCAAAGATGAAACTGGCGCGACTGCATGTCAGGATTGCCGACATTCGGCGCAATAGCCAGCACCAGCTCACGACGAGCATCACGCGTCGTTTTGACACGATTGTCATCGAAGACTTGCATGTGAAGGGGATGTTGAAAAACCACCGTCTTGCACGTGCCATTGCTGATATGGGATTTTCTGAAATTCGTCGTCAGCTAACGTACAAGGCGGCTCGGCTCGGGGGCACAGTCGTGGTAGCGGACCGCTGGTTTGCGAGCAGCAGACTATGTTCGGCTTGTGGATTCAAGCTGAAGAAACTTGACCTTGGAACACGGGACTGGGCCTGTCCCTGCTGTCAGGCGCAACATGACCGCGACATCAATGCGGCCATCAATCTGAGAAATTTGGCGGTGAGTTCCACCGCCTTTGCCTGTGGAGGGGCCGGCGCTGGCCAGCGTGAAAACGCAGGTGAAACCGGCCCCGGTGAAGCAGGAATCCAACGGCAAGAAAGCTTAACTACGGTTAGGTTTGCGTAAGTTTGGAGGAACGGCAATCGACATCTGGCCAATCAGCGCCACGCCGTCGGCAGTGAAATACGGGAGTTTGTGGTGGACCGTCTGGCCTGCGGCTGCGGTCGCCACGCCGGCATGCACCGCGCGGACGACGTCCGGCGCACTGTGCCACCAGCCGCATTCCCACAGCGGTTTGCCGACCACATCGTCGCGCGCAAAGCCGCATGACTCAAGCGCCATCTGGTTCACTTCCAGCACCTCGCCGGCAGTGCTCATCAGGAGCGCGAAGTGCGAACCCTGCGTAAAAAAAGTGCGGTATCTGACGTTGTCGTCGACAACCGCCAGTTCTTGCCGGGCAGACAGACGCGCCGCTGCCTGTTCGCGTTTGCTCTCTGAAATGTCGAGCACGGTACAGATCATCCGGACCGGCAGGCCATCCTGATCGAACATCAATCGGCCGCGCGCTGCCAGCCAGCGCTCCTGGCCGTCGTCCGTGTCCATGGTCCGGTATTGCGTGGCATATTTGCCGTCGCCCGGATCAGCGTAAAAATCGGCGACAAACGCCTCCACGCGCGCGCGGTGGTCGGGGTGGACTAGCCTAGTGGCAATTTCCGCGCGCGGCATCCTCCCTTCGGGCACGCCGAAGCGCTGCATGGACGTGTCGATCAATACCTCGTCGCTGGCGAGGTCGACTTCGAACATGCCGAGTTCGGTCAGCTCGGTGGCGAGGCGCATGCGCTCACTCATCAACACCATATTTTCCAGCGCCGCGTCGCGCTGGTACTGGGCGGTGACACCGGCAGTGCTCTCCACAATCGTGCAGAACACGCCGTGAACGTTGCTCTCATCGTCGCAGACCGGGCTGGTCGAAATATTCATGTAGACCACTTCGGAGATGCCGCTGCGGGATGACAGATAGGGCATCTCCCGGTCGTAGTCGGCCTGGCCCGCCATCGCGCGGCGCATCGATCCCATCGACTCGGCGGCCAGCGTGGGCCAGACCACGCTGATCGACTGGCCGAACGTCTCTTCAGCGCGGTTGCCACGCGCACCCAGCAGGTCGCGGTAACTGTCGTTGTACAGCACATTCAAGGCCGGCCCCCAAGCGACCGCCATCGGCTGGCGCGCCTGCATGACAATCGATACTGCCGTGCGCAGACAGGCCGGCCAGTGCTCTCTGGGCCCCATCGCGGTACCCGACCAGTCGATGGAATGCAGCAGCACCTGCATGGCGCCGGGGCGACGAGGTGGATGGGGCGGGACAGGCGAACTGCTGCTTTTCATCGGGGTGTCTGCGGGGACGAGTGACAACCATTTTAAGGTAATCGCCATCCATAATGCATATTTTTCGCATCGAGCGCGGCGGGGAAAACGCCCGTCTCGCAGCCCCGGCGTGGCATTCAGCAGCACTGCCAGCGCCAGCGCACCACGGCCAGGCTGACCATCGGCGATATGGCTGCGCTGGCCATCCAGAACGCGTGCGTGCCATGGCCATTGATGGCGGCAACGACGGCACCGCCAAGGCACGACACCGCCAGCCAGCTGCGGACACAGACCGCGATGAGGTTGCGGGCCAGCAGGCGGTGATGGCACGGCGCTCGGGCACTGCCGGCGCCAGGCACTGTTTGCCTGCGCCGGACTGG
>JALYUM010000150.1 GCA_030853745.1 Pseudomonadota bacterium
CCCTGGTCGAGCGCCGCAGCCGCCTGCCACATCGTGGTCTGGCTTTCGAGGCCGTGCAGGTTGATGCGGATAATCGGGCAGAGATTTGCGATCAGGAAGGCGATTCCGGCAGTGACGCTCAACGCCAGACGCTCGCGGATATTGAAGCCGCCGCAACGGTACAACTCCGCATCACACGCGGTGCAGGAGGCAACTTCGCCTTTGACCAGTCCACGACGCTGGTGGACGGTGTCGCAGTGTTCGCAAATGACCAGGTCGGGATAGATCGCCATCAGAGATTATTCTTGAGAAACATGCGCATGAGTCTACAGGGTGCAGGCAATTGCTGTCGCACCGGGCTGGCTTTTGAGTAAATCGCGCAGATGCATGGCGCCGAGGCAGTGGTCAGCGTCGAAAAAGCCCCAATCAAGAGGCTTCGCTGCGAATGGCATCGTGCCAGATTACAAGCACCGAACCTCGATCATATTTTCTCCCGCATGCTCGCCCTTCATTCCGGTGACGGTGCATTCCCGCGTCTCGTCAGGGAGACGTTTTGCCAGCGACATCTCGCCCGCCGATCCGTAATCGCATCGCATCCATTTACCTTCAGGGTACCTGCCTTCCAGTGAATATGTCTGCGTCCATCCTGCCCTGGTCCTCGTTGAAGATTTTTCCCGCAGTACTCCCAGTCGTTCGGGCGGCCCGTCAGCCGGGGCCGCGCCACTAAGAAAAAGTGGTGACGATATGAACGGCGTCCATTCCTGGGCGGGTGCAACCAGATGGATGGCGGTTGCAGGAATCGATTGCGGGCATCGATAGGTTTCGGGCGCTGCGTGAGCGCGTATTTGCAGGACCATTGCGAGTAAGACAGCGATAATAAATCGTTGGTTTTTCATTATTAGTTGATCAAGGAAAATACATCGATATTGTTGGACGGGTCACCAAATCGACCATGAGCGTCTTTGCCCTGTTTGCGGATGAAGCGCTGATCTTTTCGCTATATTTCCTTCACCCACGTCAGTGCCGCCCGCATCCCGCCTTTCAGTGGAGACGGCGTTGCCTTACATCCCACAAATAAGGCGACAGCGACTTCGCTCCCGCGATAACGTGGCGGCAGGATCAAAATTGTTAACTTGCGTCGATTGTCCAACTGAGCGATATCGGAATAAAACACGCCATAGCGCAGGATACGCTCGGCTCCAGAAATTGCTGCCACACGTGACGGGCCAATCAGCCAGGGACGATAGACAAATGCCAGACCGTCCTTGGTCGATATCAGGCGACCCAAGGTTCGCCGCGGTAATGTGAGCGCCGACGACGAAAACGCCAACAGCGATTTTGTGACCGGCTGCTTACGAATGAACCTCAGCAAATCCCATGCAAACACGGTTCCAAATACACAAAGCCGCATACTCCAGCCAGCTATCGTTATGCTGATAAAAATAATGAGCAATGCCAGAGTTGCGCCCAGTAATGGCGAGATCACAGCAGCGACGAATAATATCCCCAGTACCAGAAAATGCGCGAGCCGCAAAATCGTCCCCAGCAGAGCGCTGGGACTCAACAGCACAATTGCGTGCATTGCCTGATTACTCAACCAGATAACACCGAAAATCGAGAGGCCCAGAAAGCCGCCGAAAAAAGCACCGGTTGGTGCGTTTGTCACGGAGGTGCTGGCAGCAATTGCGGAACTCACTGGCAAAATGGATATACCTGCCCGTTCTATAGTGCCCAGTAATTCGGTGCCTGCGGCGAGGAACAATGGACTCGCATAAATCAGGGAGAATTTGCTCTCAAGGTTACGGGCGGCTTCAACCGTCTTCCCCAGAAAGGGTACGGATGTTCCAATAATATGCGCCAAGAAAAATGAAAATCCGATCGCCAGCAATGGCCCCCAGTACCACGGACTGGCATTCCAGGGCAGGTGTTGCCTTTCAATGTCGGATGCATGCAAATAAATGAATGCGCTCCGTCCTCCGCCGACAAGCATCGGGCTGATGGAAAGGCTGGTGAGCGCCGTCAGCTTCGTGGCGGCTTCAGAATCAGCGCCAGCATGATCGGCTTCGCCATACATGGAAGATGCGACGGGTGGCGATGAACTGTTTGCAAACCCCGCTGAAATCAATCCGCTCAGCAAGCAAAATAAACAGAGGAAATACCTGATCATCGGACGCCTTCCATATAACATGAATGCCCAAAATTACGGCAGCTTCCGGGCGAACCCGCCATCCGGTTCAGCATAGCAGGTAGGCAAGTTGAAAATCCAGCGGAGCTGTCGCATTTTTAATGCTCTGCGTCACTCGATATTTTCCATGATATCCCAAGTTTTTTATCAAAACGACCAGCAAACTATGCTGGCGCGCCGCGCCTGGAAGTCATCGGCAAAATGCGTGCTGAAAAAAAACCCGGCGCCAAGGCGACCGGGTTTTTTAAATGGGAAACAAGCGTTTACTCCCAGTTCAGCGCCCCACCCGTCTGATACTCGGTGACGCGTGTCTCGAAGAAGTTGCGTTCTTTCTTCAAGTCGATCATTTCGCTCATCCACGGGAACGGATTTTCTTCGTTCGGGAACAATGGCTCGAGGCCGATCTGTACCGCGCGGCGGTTGGCGATGAAGCGCAGGTAGCCTTTGAACATCGTCGCGTTCAGGCCCAGCACGCCGCGTGGCATGGTGTCTTCGGCGTACGCGTATTCCAGGTCGACCGCTTCGAGGAACAGCGCCTTGATTTCTTCGCGGAACGCAGGCGTCCAGAGCAGTGGGTTTTCCATTTTGATCGTGTTGATCAGGTCGATCCCGAAGTTGCAGTGCATCGACTCGTCGCGCAGGATGTACTGGTACTGCTCGGCGGCGCCCATCATCTTGTTCTGGCGGCCCAGCGCCAGAATTTGCGTGAAGCCGACGTAGAAGAACAGACCTTCCATCAGGCAGGCAAACACGATCAGCGATTTGAGCAGCTTCTGGTCGTTTTCAGTCGTGCCGGTGGTGAAGGCCGGGTCGGTCAGCGTGTCGATGAACGGGATCAGGAACTGGTCCTTGTTGCGGATCGACGCGACTTCGTTGTACGCGTTAAAAATTTCCTGCTCATCCAGACCGAGCGACTCGACAATGTACTGGTAAGCGTGCGTGTGGATCGCTTCTTCAAACGCCTGGCGCAGCAGGTACTGGCGGCATTCCGGCGCCGTGATATGGCGGTAGGTGCCCAGCACGATGTTGTTCGCGGCCAGCGAATCGGCGGTGACGAAAAAGCCCAGGTTGCGCTTGACCAGGCGACGCTCGTCGTCGGTCAGGCCGTTCGGGTTTTTCCACAGCTCGATGTCGCGCTGCATGTTCACTTCCTGCGGCATCCAGTGGTTGGCGCAGCCGGCCAGGTATTTGTCCCACGCCCATTTGTACTTGAACGGGACCAGCTGGTTGACGTCGGTCTTGCCGTTGATGATGCGCTTGTCGTCGGCATTGACGCGCTTGGCGACGAGCTCGGCGGCAACAGGTGCCTCGTTATCGTTCACTGCAGCGACCGGCGCTGGTGGAGCGGTGGTTTCTTCATCCCATGACAACATTTTATTTCCTTCTTTACGCAGCGCCGGAGCGCTGCCGATCAATATAGTGAGTAAATCGCGCTGCGGTTCACTGGCAGGCTTCGCATTCCTCGAAACCGTCGTCGCCAGGGCGCAGATAGCAGGCTTCGCCATCTTCTTCCGCCTGGGCCACGACTGGTGCAGCAGCGGCTGGTGAACTTTTCACAACCTGTGCTACCACGGCCGGCCCATTCATCAACGGACCCGACGCGCCGCCATCGACGTTCACGGCATTCAGTGCACCGGTACGCGACGTGGATTTTTCCATGTGCGTGGCAGCGATGGTGCGCAGGTAGTACGTGGTTTTCAGGCCACGCAGCCATGCCAGTTTATAGGTTTCGTCCAGCTTCTTGCCCGATGCACCCGCCATGTAGATGTTCAGCGACTGGGCCTGGTCGATCCACTTCTGACGACGCGACGCAGCTTCCACAATCCATTTCGGCTCGACTTCGAACGCCGTGGCGTACAGATCGCGCAGGTCTTGCGGGATGCGGTCGATCTTGGCCAGCGAGCCGTCGAAGTATTTCAAGTCCGAAATCATGACTTCATCCCACAGGTCACGCGCCTTCAGGTCACGCACCAGGTAGGCATTGATGTCGGTAAATTCGCCGGACAGGTTCGATTTCACGTACAGGTTCTGGAACGTTGGCTCGATGCATGCCGACACACCGATGATGTTCGAAATGGTGGCGGTTGGGGCGATGGCCACGCAGTTCGAGTTACGCATGCCGAACTGCTTGATGCGGTTGCGCACCAGCGTCCAGTCCATGCTTGAGCTCATGTCTTGCTCCAGATAACCGCCGCGCTCGTCTGCCAGCAGTTGCACGGAGTCTTGCGGCAGGATGCCACGGTCCCACAGCGAACCGGCGTACGACTCGTAGCGGCCGCGTTCTTCGGCCAGTTCGGTCGAGGCCAGGTAGGCGTAGTAGCAGACGGTTTCCATCGACGTGTCGGCAAACTGCACCGCTTCGTTCGACGAGTACGGGATGCGCATCATGTGCAGGCAATCCTGGAAACCCATGATGCCCATGCCGACCGGACGGTGGCGCATGTTCGAATTGCGCGCTTTTTCCACCGCGTAGTAATTGATGTCGATGACGTTATCGAGCATGCGCATCGCGGTGCGCACGGTCTTTTGCAGTTTTACGGCATCCAGCTTGCCCTCTTTCATATGGGCAGGCATGTTGATCGAGCCCAGGTTGCAGACGGCGATTTCGTCGGCGCTGGTGTTGAGCGTGATCTCGGTGCACAGGTTCGAGCTGTGCACGACGCCTACGTGCTGCTGCGGCGAACGGATATTGCATGGATCTTTAAACGTGATCCATGGGTGGCCGGTTTCAAACAGCATCGACAGCATCTTGCGCCACAGGTCAAGCGCGGCGATTTTCTTGAACACGCGCATGTCGCCAGCGGCAGCTTTTGCTTCGTAGCCGAGGTAAGCGGCTTCGAAGGCGCGGCCGACCTTGTCGTGCAAATCCGGCGTTTCGGAGGGCGAGAACAACGTCCAGTCGCCTTTTTCCATGACGCGCTTCATGAACATGTCCGGAATCCAGTTGGCCGTGTTCATGTCGTGCGTGCGACGGCGATCGTCGCCGGTGTTCTTGCGCAGGTCGAGGAATTCCTCGATGTCCATGTGCCACGTTTCCAGGTAGGCGCAGACCGCGCCCTTGCGCTTGCCGCCCTGGTTGACCGCCGCGACCGACGAGTCGAGTGTTTTCAGCCACGGCACAATACCGTTGCTGAGTCCATTGGTCGAACGGATCAACGAACCTTCCGAACGTACACGATGCCAGGCGAGCCC
>JALYUM010000181.1 GCA_030853745.1 Pseudomonadota bacterium
AATGCAGTGGTTACGACACACTACGATAATTGTACATTTCAGATAATGACTGAATGTCAAGCGACGCTAGATCGCCATGAAAAGGAGCACATTAAACATATTTGCTAATGTCATTCCATTATAATGAAAAAGGCTTCTTGCGTATATGTTGTCCGCATTCGACTGCGCACATAAATAACCAGGCAGGAGCGATTCCTGGTTGATGCCTGCGATGATCGAATTGACGCTGCCCAAATGCGCAGGCTTGGCGGAACCAGAAAGTCAAAGATAACTGCATGCAATATCAAAAAATAACATCTGCATCAATTTGCCCCCTTGTCGAACTACAGATCAAAAACATCGTGATAAAACTGTTCCTCGGCTCGGATATCAGCACACCTGATTCCTATCTGGTTCGAACTCTGATCAAATATATCCATTCCAAGATCACGCGCGAAAAACGGTCGCCTTGTATTGGCGACGCTATGGGGCGTTCTCAAAGACCGAGTGCAACACCTTTCCTGTAAGGTGCCGCCATGGCGAAAATCTACAAACATCTGACCACCCAGGAGCGCGCCGTTACCATGCCCATGCGCGACGATTCGTGCTCCATCCGATCTATTGCTAAACGCCTTTGCCGTTCGCCCGGCACGATCAGCCGCGAGATCAAGCGCGCGGCAGGCAGCGGCGTCTACGACGCCAACGTTGCCCATATCCAGTGCCACGCCCGGCGCTTGCTGGCACGGCGTCTTCCAAAGCTGCATGTGGACGGCGCCCTGTTCCAAGTGGTTCGCAACCAGCTAAAACTGATATGGTCGCCACAGCAAATTGCGTTCAAACTGAAGGCCCTTTGGCCCAACAATTCTGAGAAATCTGTGTCCCACGAGACCATCTACAACGCCATTTACATGCACCCGCGCGGCGAACTTAAACGCGAGATGATCGCCTACCTTCGCCACCACAATCAAGTCCGCAAACCGCGCAGCCGGGGTGACGATCGGCGCTACCAGATCCAGGACATGCAGAGCATTCATATCCGCCCTGCAGAGGTCGAGGATCGCCTTATTCCTGGTCAATGGGAAGGTGACCTGATTAAGGGTGCTGGCAACCGCTCCTCGGTAGGGACGCTGGTCGAACGCACGACCGGGTTCTTGGTGCTGGCCAAAATGGACAACGCCACGACCAAGACCGTCGTCGACAGCTTTGCAGTAGTGCTCAACAGGGAGCCGGCAGCCATGCGCAAGACTATGACTTACGATCAGGGGCGCGAAATGCACGGCCACAAAATCCTCACTGAACGCACTGGCGTCCAGGTCTATTTCGCCGATCCGCACAGCCCATGGCAGCGTGGATCAAACGAGAACACAAATGGCCTGCTACGGCAATACATGCCCAAGGGATCGGACCTGTCGATTTACTCGCAGGACGATCTCGATGCCATCGCCCTGTCGCTTAATACTCGGCCACGTGCAAGGCTAAATGCTGACTCACCACTGGTCGTTTATACTCGGCATATAGCATTGCTCCAGCATTCAACTGACACTGTGAATTAACCCAGTGTTGCGCTTGATTCTTGAAACCGCCCTGTATATCCGGCGAATTCAAAAGAAATTCAGCGGCGGCGTGGTCGCTATCAAGTCGATCAATTCCGCCAATATCGTCGTGTGTGCATGGAAGGGAAAACTGGAAAGTCTGAGTCGTGCGAAGCTGGACAAGCAGATCGTCAAGCTGGATATGCTCGATCACCGCATTGTCAACGAAACGGCAAGGCGCATTTTGTCAGCGACTAAAAGCGCTTCCGCCAGGAGCTAGTCCGGCGCCGCGACGGTGCGGACACCGTGCGCGGCAGGATGTTTCGAAAGTGTTCGATGCGAGATCAGCGATGCATGTCGCGTTCAGACGCGACGGCGCTTTGGCGGGCGGCATCCGTTATGGGGAATCGGCGTGATGTCCTGCACTTCCCGGATCGTCACGCCCAGATTGTGCAATGCCCGCACGGATGAATCTCGACCAGGACCGGGACCTTTGATACGGACATCCAGGCTCCGTACGCCATATTCCATCGCCGTCCGGCCGGCGTTCTCGGCTGCAACCTGTGCTGCAAATCCCGTGGACTTACGCGAGCCCTTAAAACCGGCGGCTCCAGATGTCGCCCACGAGAGGGTGTTACCTTGCCGGTCAGTGATCGTGATGATCGTGTTATTGAACGATGCATGGACATGCGCAATCCCGGCGTTGACGTCCCGTTTGATTTTCTTGCGCCGAGCAGAAAGTTTATCGCTATTCGTTTTTTTGGTCATGTAAAGTTGAAGTTGTTATCGTATCGTTGGACGATGATGCAATCGGACCAGATGGTTGTTTGCCATTGTTGCGACTTCTGGTGCTGTACTCTGCACCGAATTGCTCCATGTAATCGCGAATCAGCTGACGGACAACTTGTGATGGTGTCACGTCCTGACTCGCGCACAATTGTTCAAATGCTTTTTTCTTGACTGGGTCGACCAGAACAGTCAAGCGTGCGGTCTTGGTTTCCACGGCGTGCTCCGGGTAGTGTCGTAAGCGGCCATTGTAATCAAATTATAATTTTCCGACAATGCGTCAGGCGAACTGCAGCCTGGCAATGACACCATCGCAAAAACGCTCGGTCGACGCATTCCCATGCAGATCGCGGGTCCGGATATTGTCGATATTGAGCGTGTCACGGATCGCACCGCGTAACCGTTGCGCCTTGCTATCCTGGCCGACGTGCTCCAACATCAGGCATGTCGCAAGCAGCAGCGACACAGGATTGGCCACGCCCTTTCCTGCGATGTCAGGCGCTGAACCGTGCACTGCTTCGAAAATGGCGACATTTTGACCAACATTCGCGCCTGGCGCCATTCCCAGTCCGCCCACCAGTCCCGATATCAGATCGGACAGGATGTCGCCGAATAGATTGGTGCAAAGGAGCATGTCGAACTGCCACGGGTTGAGTACCAGTTGCATTGCGCAAGCGTCGACGATCATGTCGTTCATTTCAACTCTGCCGGCATACTCTTTTGCCACATCGCTGGCGGCTTCGAGAAACAAACCGGTCAGTGCTTTCAATATATTGGCCTTGTGAACCAAGGTGATTTTCTTCCGGCCATGTTTGATGGCGTATTCAAATGCGTACCGCGCAATGCGTGTGCAGCCATCCCGGGTATTTACCCCAGTCGCCACGGCCACAGCACGCGGGTCGTCGCCGATCGGAATGTAATATTCATGTGCCACGTAAAAGCCGCCGATGTTTTCACGAATCAGTACCAGATCGATGTTTTCGTAGCGTCCGGGGACTAAGGTTTTGACTGGTCGTACGTTGCCGAAGAGCGTGAATTCTTCGCGCAGCCGGACGTTCGAGGAGCGGAAGCCGCCACCGACAGGCGTCGTCAGCGGGCCTTTCAACGCCAGTTGTGTCCGACGGATGCTGTCGAGTGTGCATTGCGGTAATGGATCGCCAGACGTGTCGAGCCCCGCAACGCCTGCCTGCTGAATATCCCATGCGAAAGGCGAACCGAGGGCATCGAGAGCCCTGATTGTAGCGGTGACGATCTCGGGTCCGATTCCGTCGCCGGGAATGAGTGTTGCAGGGATGGCGCGCAGTGTCGTTGTCATGGAAATTTCCGAAGTCGACTGGTCAATGAGACCAGATGAAGGTGAATGCTGCCACTCGCGGCCGTTTCCGATCGCGCAATAAGACACATTATATGATAACGATATTATAATGAGATAATCATAGCACATGTTGGCATGAGTTATCGTCACAAGGCAAGACGGGGCCGGGCGCTGGCAGATCGCGTTAGGCGTCCGCGGATGATCAGGGTGCCGGTGCCGGCGACCACGCCGGCCGCATCTCGGTTAGGGAATCGACAATCACCATGTACTGCCCCGGCTGCGTGATCGACTGTCGATCCGGCATCAGCACCCAGAGATTTTCTCCGGCGGTGACCCCCTGTTCATAGGCCGCGTCGAGCATGCCGTGCGAGTCCAGGAACGTGTTCAATGTCGCGGGAATGCGGATGCAGCCTTCCGACGCCACATTGCCCAGGCGCGCTTCGAGCACGTTCGGATCGGTGGCATGCATTTGCAGGCGCATCTGGCTGACGGCGCCTGTGCCCCAGCCGCGCTGCGCCTGCTGCCAGCCAAAGTCGTAGACGCGCATGCCGCGCCGGCCATAGCCGCGGATGTGGTTTTCGTTGAGCGTGCCCTCGGCGCGGAAATCGGGGTTGTCCAGCGTGTGCGGAAACACCCCGAGTGGCGTCAGGAAGTGGTTGTACGTGCCCACCTTGCCGGTCGAGACGGCCGTTGCACCGAGCAGCAGCCATGCATCGTCTGCTGTGTGCATGACGATGAACGCAGCCTGCACCTGCGGGTTGCGGTCGATCAGCAGCACCACCTGCGCCGGTGCGGCGAGGACGGCGTCGGCCAGTGCTTGCTTCAGCAAGACCACGTAGCGCGCCTGGTCGGCGGACGGCACGTCGAGCCGGTGGTCGACTTCGCGCGCAAACTGCGCCGACCACGCAGAGGTGGTCTGGTCGAGCGGCACGGCAAGCGCGCTGGCCGAACCGACCGCGAGCAGCAATGCCGACCAAGCGCCCAGGGCGGGAAAACGCGTGCTCACGGACGCGTTGCCGGTGAGGCAGCCGGGACAGCCTTTTCGTGGGACATGGCGGCACGCACCTGGGCGACCGCGTGGTTCACTTCATCGCGCAGCATGACCCAACGGGCGGCTTCCGCTTTTTCCAGGTTCGCCAGTTTGTCCTCGGCCGACGTGATATCAGCTTGAAACGCGGCATTGTCCTGTTGGAGCTTGTCCTTGACGGCGCCGGTTTCAGCCGCCGCTTGTTGTTGAAGGCGCTTCAGCTGCGCGTTCGCGGCGGCCAGTTGCGCCGTGGTAGCGCGAATGAACTGCGCGCGCTGCACTGCTGCCTTCGAATATGTAAAGCGCGGCATGGCTTTGAGCGAGGCGCGCGTCGCGCCCGGGAAGATCAGCAGGCCATTCTGCTCGACTACATCGGCAATCGGCACGGCGACCGCGTGCCCGCCGATTTCAACGAACCCACCAACGCCGATGACCAGTACATACGGCGCCGCAGCCGATGTGACCACCACGTCGATCACGGAGCCAATCTGCTTGCCGCCGGCGGATGCGTACACCGGGCGGCCCAGCAGACCATGCTTGATGCTCCAGCCCGAAACCGGCTCGGCCGACGAAGGCAGGGTCATGTTGACGGTGGCGGATGTGCCGGTCTGCTGCGCCCCAGCCTGGCTCGATGCGAACAGGAAGGCGAGCATGCATGCGGTCGTCGCTGCGCGGCGTGAGGTAAAAGTGGTCATGGCAGATTCCTGATGGGGTTGTAATGTATCCATCTTCGGTGTTCTGCCGGCTGCGCTCTGTGTGGCTGGCCGCTTAGCGTTCGAACGCCGGCGCAATCGCAATGGCCGCCAGCGCGAAGGCCAGCGGCACCGTGGAGATGAAGCCGGCGTAGTTGAAGCACAGCGCGCCGGCGATGCCGCCAACCAGAAACGACGCGATCAGGGTGGTGTGGATCCGCAGGTTTTGCAGATTGGCCCGCGCCGCGCCTTCGTCTTCGACCTGAGGACGGTTCCAGTACAGCAGCTTGCCGATTTCGATTCCCATATCGGTGGTCAGCCCGGTCAGATGGGTAGTGCGAATTTGGGCGCGTGAAATCTTGGTGATCAGGGCGTTCTGCAGCCCCATGGTAAAACACAGCGTGATGACGGCCAGCGACACGTCGGCCAGTTCATGCTGCTTGAGCGCGCCGCCAAAGGTACCGAACAACAGCACCAGCACTGCTTCAAACAGCAGGGGAATGGCGTACAGGTTGCGCACGGCTGCGCAGCGCAGGTAGTTGACCATCAACGCGGTGCAGGCGGCGCCGCTGGCAAAGGCGATCCAGGACACGGCCGCAATGCCGGCCAGCTCGAAATGGTGCAGCACCAGCTGGTCGGCAAAGGCGGAGACCATGCCGGTGATGTGGGAAGTGTATTGGCCGATGGCGAGAAAGCCCCCGGCGTTCAGCGCACCCGCCACAAACGTCAGGATGACGCCGATATGCAAATCGGCGCGCCGGGTGCGCGGCCTGGCGGTCAGGGTCGAGAGGTACTGGATGGGTATGGGTGACATGGGCAGACATAAAAAAAGGGAGTGGTGACTGCCCTGTCTTATACGCCTTTTATGGCTGGCTCACATCCTTGAATTCGGCATCGACTGCCTCGTCGACATGGGCGGCCTGTTCACGGGGCTGGTCCGGCTGCGGCGGCGGCTGCGTCGCGCTGGCGGCCGCTTTCTGCAGGCTAACCGACGCTTCGCGTAACGCGTCGGTGCGGCTTTCCACCAGTGCGATGTTGCCCGCGTCGAGTGCCGCTTCCACCTCGATGATCAGCAGTTCCACCTTGCGCACGGCCTCGGCATCGGCGGTTTTGCCGAGTGCGACGATGGTTTTTCGCACCGTGTGAATTTCCGCTTCGCTCTTGTTGCGCGCTTCGACCAGCAGCCGCAAGGCGTGGTCCGCTTCAGCGTTCTGTTCGGCGTCGAGGACCATGTTGCGGATCTCCTGTTCTGTCAGGCCCGAGTTGGCCTTGATGGTGATGCGGTTTTCCTTGCCGGTGGCCGTGTCCTTGGCGCCCACGTGCAGGATGCCATTCGCGTCGATATCGAAGCTGACGTCGATCTGCGGCGTGCCGCGCGACGCCGGCGGAATGCCTTCGAGGCTGAATTCACCGAGCGCCTTGTTGCCCGCTGCGATTTCGCGCTCACCCTGGAACACCTTGATCGTTACGGCCGACTGATTGTCGTCGGCCGTCGAAAACACCTGGCTGAATTTGGTCGGAATGGTCGTGTTCTTGGCGATCATCGTGGTCATCACGCCGCCCATGGTTTCGATGCCGAGCGACAGTGGTGTCACGTCCAGCAGCAACAAATCCTTGCGGTCGCCCGACAGCACCGAGCCTTGTATGGCGGCGCCGACGGCCACCGCTTCATCCGGGTTGACGTCCTTGCGCGGCTCCTTGCCGAAGAATTCCTTGACTTTCTGCTGTACCTTCGGCATGCGCGTCATCCCGCCGACCAGGATGATGTCGTCGATCTGGTCTACCGTGACGCCCGCATCTTTAATCGCCGTACGGCACGGTGCGATGGTCGCTTCGATCAGGTCTTCCACCAGTGATTCGAGTTTCGCGCGCGTCACCGTCATCGTCAGGTGGACCGGTGCGCCATTGGCCATCGCAATGTACGGTTCATTGATGTCGGTCTGCTGCGCCGATGACAGTTCGATCTTGGCGCGCTCGGCGGACGCCTTGATGCGCTGCAGCGCGATCGGATCTTTTTTCAGGTCGAGACCATGCTTGACCTTGAAGTCGTCGATAATGAAGTCGATTATGCGTTGATCGAAATCCTCGCCGCCAAGGAAGGTATCGCCGTTGGTTGACATCACCTCGAACTGCTTTTCACCGTCGATGGCCGCAATTTCGATGATCGACACGTCGAACGTGCCGCCGCCCAGGTCGTACACGGCGATCTTGCGGTCGCCGGTCTGGTTCTTGTCCATGCCGAAGGCCAGCGCTGCGGCGGTTGGCTCGTTGATGATGCGTTTCACGTCGAGACCGGCAATGCGGCCGGCGTCCTTGGTGGCCTGGCGCTGCGCATCATTGAAGTAGGCAGGCACCGTGATGACGGCTTCGGTGACCGGCTCGCCCAGGTAGTCCTCGGCGGTCTTTTTCATCTTGCGCAGCACTTCGGCCGAGATCTGCGGCGGCGCCATTTTTTTGTCGCGGACACTGATCCACGCGTCGCCATTGTCCGCTTTGACGATCGAGAACGGCATCAGGCCGATATCCTTCTGCACTTCCTTCTCGTCGAACTTGCGCCCGATCAGCCGCTTGACGGCGTACAGCGTGTTCTTTGGGTTGGTGACGGCCTGGCGCTTGGCCGAGGCACCCACCAGAATTTCGCCGTCCTGCTGATAAGCGATGATGGACGGCGTGGTGCGCGTGCCTTCGGCGTTGTCAATGACCTTCGGCTGGCCGTTTTCCATGATGGCCACGCAGGAGTTGGTGGTGCCCAGATCGATACCGATCATTTTGCTCATGATGTTTTCCTTGGTTGGTGTAATTGAAGCAGGGTACGGCTGTGGCGCATGATGATGTCGTCTTCGTCGGTGGGGATGGCCCATGCCGACACGGCGCTGTCCAGCCTGGTGAGGCACGGGCCGTGCGCCGCATTGGCGGCCCGGTCGACGTCGATGCCGAGCCAGGCCGCGCCCTCGCAGACGCGGTGGCGGATCTGCGCGGCGTGTTCGCCGATGCCACCGGTGAAAACCAGTGCATCGATTCCACCCAATGCGGCGGCCAGCGAACCAAGTTCACGCCCGATCCGGTAGACGAACAGATCGATGGCCTGCGCGGCGGCGGCCGAGTCGCTGGCGAGCAGCGTCTGCATGTCGCCGCTAATGCCCGAGACACCGAGCATGCCGCTGTCGTGGTACAGCAGGTTGGCTACGCGGTCGGCCGACAGGCCTTTTTCCTGCAGCAGGTAGAGTACGGCGCCGGGGTCGATGGCGCCGCAGCGCGTGGCCATCGGCAGGCCGTCGAGCGGTGTCAGACTCATCGTGGTGGCGATACTGCGCCCATTCAGCAGGGCGCACATGCTGGCGCCGGCACCCAGGTGGGCGACGACGATCCGGCCCGCGGCAGGCCCTGCGCCGAGGAGGCTGGGCAGCCGGCCGGCGATATATTCATATGACAGGCCGTGGAAACCGTAACGGCGCAGGCCTTCGTCGTACAGCGCGCGGGGCAGGGCAAAGCTGCTTTCCACCAGTGGCACGGTGTGGTGGAAAGCGGTGTCGAAACAGGCAATCTGGTTCAGATCGGGATGGCTCTGTCGCAACGTGGCGATGGCTGCCAGTGCGTGCGGCTGGTGCAGCGGCGCCAGCGGCGTCAGGCGGTGCAGTTCGCGCAGGACGGCGGCGTCGATCAGCACCGGCGCGTGGTAGCGCGGGCCGCCGTGTACGACCCGGTGTGCTGCGGCCGCGAGCGTGATGCCCGGATATGCCGCGTCGATCCAGCCAAGCAGGATGGCGGGCCACCCGGTCGGCGAGAGGCCGGCGTCGAGCGTGTCGTCCACCATCACGATGCTGGCGGCGTCGCTCGCATGCATCGTCACCGCGCCCGCCATCGATGCGATCTGGCCGCGGCACAACAGCAGTTCGGGCGCGGCAGCGTAGAGCGAAAATTTCAGGCTGGAGGAGCCCGCGTTCAGGACCAGTACCGCGGCCCTCATGACAGCGGCCCTTGCACGTGGCGCGCCAGCAGCAGCGCGATGGCGCATGAACCCAGGCGCGCCAGCGTCGGGTCGGCGCGGCTGGTCAGGATGACCGGCACGCGCGCGCCCAGCACGATGCCCGCCATTTGCGCGCCGCCCAGGTATTCGAGCTGCTTGGCCAGCATGTTGCCGGCTTCGAGGTCAGGCACCAGCAAGATGTCCGCGTGGCCGGCAACCGGCGAGATGATTCCCTTGATGAGAGCAGCCTGTGCCGACACGGCGTTGTCGAACGCCAGCGGGCCGTCAACCAGTGCCCCCGTAACCTGGCCGCGTTCGGCCATCTTGCAAAGCGCCGCCGCGTCGAGCGTCGAGGGCATGGCGGGATTGACGGTTTCGACGGCGCACAGCACGGCTACGCGCGGTCGCACGATGCCCAGCGCGCGCACCAGGTCGATGGCGTTTTGCAGTATGTCCCGCTTGGTGGCCAGGTCCGGCGTCAGATTCAGCGCCGCGTCGGTGATGAACAGCGCGCGCGGATAAGCGGGGGCGTCAATGGCGAACACGTGGCTCATGCGGCGCGCGGTGCGCAGGTGCGCAGCTGGTGCCAGCACGGCGTGCATCAATTCGTCGGTATGCAGCGCGCCCTTCATCAGCGCTTCAACTTCGCCGTCGCCGGCCATGATGGCGGCCTTCTCCGCGGCAGCGGTGCTGTGTTCGACATCGACGATCTCGATGCCGGCGAGGTCGAAGCCGCCTTCGGACGCGGCCGCATGGATTTTTTGCGCAGGTCCGACCAGCACCGGTACGACCAGGCCCAGGGCTGCCGCTTCGAGGGCCGCGCCCAAGGACGCCTTGTCGACCGGGTGCACCACCGCCGTACGCAACGGTGCCATGCCGGCCGTCATGGCGATCAGCTTGCGGTAACCGCCGCCGGCTTCGCGCGCTTCATGCATGGGCAAGCTCACGCGGGCACGGGTGATTTTGTCATGCGGAGCAATCACGACTGCGGTGCCGGCGATCACCAGCTCGTCGCGCTGGTTCACTACACTGCAGGTCAGGCGCACGCTTTCGTGCACCGGGTCCATGGCCTCGACCTTGACCGTCACCGCAACGCGGTCGCCCACCGCCACCGGGATCAGGAAGTCGAGTGCCTGGTGCAACAACACGGTACCGGGGCCGGGCAGTTGCGTGCCGAGCACCGTGGAGATAAGCGTTCCGCCCCACATTCCGTGCGCCACGATTTGCAAAAAGCGGTCGCTGGCGGCCCACGCCGCGTCGACATCGGCAGGATGGACTTCGCCGGACATAATCGCGAACATGTCGATGTCGTGCGGCGTTAGCGTGCGCGTCAGGGTCGCACTGTCGCCGGCCTTGATTTCGGAGAAGGGATGGTTGATCAGCATGGTCATTGGATGCTCCCTGACTGCCAGGCCGGCGCCGTGCCGTAGCCCTGCAGCATCTTGATATAGTTGGCGCGCTGGTACTCTTCCGGGTGGGCGATGTTGGGCTGGGCGAGCATGCCGCGCATGGCGCACAGGTCGTCCATGCCGCGGTGCTCGAGCCACGTAGACAGGCCGTCAACCAGGGTGCGCATGTGGCCGGCGCCGTGCAGCAGCAGGGACGACGTCGTCATCACGACATCGGCGCCGGCCAGCATGTATTGCACCACGTTGTCGGGCGTGTGCACACCGGTGCTGGCCGCAAGCGACGCATTGATGCGCCCGTGCAGGATGCCGGTCCACAGCAGCGCCACGCGCATCTCGGAGGCGCGTGACAATTCCAGGTTGTTGCGCAGCTTCAGGCGCACGGTGTCTATGTCCGGCTGGTAGAACCGGTTGAACAGCACCACCGCGTCCGCCCCGGCGTCGGCCAGCTGGATGGCAAAGTTGCCGGGCGCGCTGAAGTAGGGGCTCAGTTTGACGGCGATCGGGATCCGCACTCGCCGGCGCACCGCTTGCACGATGTGCAGGTAACGCTCCTCGATGGTGCGGCCGTCTAGCGCCAGGTCGGACGCGACGAAATAAATATTCAGTTCAAGCGCGTTGGCGCCGGCGTTTTCGAGCTGGCGCGCGTACTCTGTCCAATTCGCTTCCGTGGCGCCGTTCAGGCTGGCGATGACGGGAATGGTCAGCGCGCTGCTGGCGCGGCGTACCAGGTCGAGGTAGCGATGCGCTTCGGTCTGGTCCAGGTCCAGGTTTGGCTGGAGCAGGTAGCTGCGCGCTTCGGGCGAACTGTCGGCGCCGGCCATGGACAGCGCGGTATGGCGGCGCGTTTCGGCGTCGATCTGCTCGGCGAACAGCGATGGCAGCACCACCGCGCCGGCGCCCGCTTCCTGCAGCGTCAACAGCGACGCCAGGTCGCCAGTCAGTGGCGACGCGGAGGCTATCAGCGGCGAGGGCAACTGCAGGCCCATGTAATTGGTTCTCAGGTCCATCTCACACTCCTTGCTGGGCATAGCGCCCGGTGGTGTCGCTGGCCAGGTCTTCATACTGTCGGTATTTTTCGGTCACGGACAATTGGGCCGCTGCCATCAGTTCGGCAGCAGGACCGGGCTGGCTGCGGGCCAGCGACGTGTAGCGAATTTCATTGCCGGCATAGGCACTGAACGGCACCGACGGGCGCGGCGAGTCGAGCCGGAATGGGTTGCGGCCTACTGCGCCCATCTCCGGGCTGAAGCGCAGCAGCGGCCAGTAGCCGCATGCCACGGCCAGGTCTTGCTGGTGCATCCCCTGGCGCATGTCGATGCCGTGTGCGATGCAGTGGCTGTAGGCCAGGATGATCGACGGTCCCGGATACGCCTCGGCTTCGCGGAAGGCCTGCAGCGTCTGCTGGGCATTGGCGCCCATGGCTACTTGCGCCACATACACATTCCCGTACGCCATGGCCTGCAGGGCGAGATCTTTGCGCGCCGTCCGTTTGCCGGCGCTGGCGAATTTCGCCACGGCGCCCAGCGGCGTCGCCTTTGACGCCTGGCCGCCCGTGTTCGAATAGACCTCGGTGTCGAGCACCAGCACATTGACGTCGCGCCCGCTGGCCAGGACGTGATCGAGTCCGCCGGAATCGATGTCGTAGGCCCATCCGTCGCCGCCCACGAGCCAGATGCTGCGCCGGACCAGGTGGTCGATGACCGACAGCAGGTCGCGCGCCGGTTCGCTGTCGAGGGCGAGCAGCGCCGCTTTCAGCAGCGCCACGCGGGTCCGCTGGGCGCGGATGGCCGATTCATCGACCTGTTCGGCGTCCAGGATGGCGTGCGCCAGCGGCAAACCGACGGCGTCCGCCAGTGCCAGCAGCAATGCGCGCGCCAGCGCCAGGTGCTTGTCGGCCGCCAGGCGAAAGCCCAGGCCGAATTCCGCGTTATCTTCGAACAGCGAATTCGACCAGGCCGGGCCACGCCCCTCGCTGTTTTTCGACCATGGTGTGACCGGCAGGTTGCCGCCGTAAATCGACGAGCAGCCGGTGGCGTTGGCGATCATGGCGCGGTCGCCGAACAACTGCGACAACAGCTTGATGTACGGCGTTTCGCCGCAACCGGCGCAGGCGCCGGAAAATTCGAAGGTCGGCTCGAGAAACTGGATGCCGCTGATCTTGGAAAAGTTCACACGGGCGCGGTCGTTCACGGGCAAACTTTCGAAAAAGCCGATACTGAGCAGCTCACCGGCCAGCAGCGGGGCCTTGTCGCGCAAATTGATGGCTTTGAGGTCCGGCACCACGGCGCTGACGGCCGGACACGCTTCGATGCACAGGCCGCAGCCTGTGCAGTCTTCGGCGTAGATCTGCAGCGTGAAGCGGGTTTCCGGATAGCCGCGCGCGTTCACCGGCGCCGACTTGAATGCGGCGGGTGCGCCTGCGAGCAAATCTTCGTGGTAGTAGCGGGCGCGGATCACGCTGTGTGGGCACACCACGCTGCATTCGCCGCACTGGATGCACAGGTCCTGCTCCCAAACCGGCACGACATCCGAGATATTGCGCTTCTCGAACATGGCCGTGGCGCTCGGGTACGTGCCGTCGACCGGCATGGCGCTGACCGGCAACTGGTCGCCGCGGCCCTGCAACGCGATGGCGATGAACTTGCGCACGAAAATGGACGCGCTCGCAGGCACGATGGGCGGAATCTGGACGCTGCCGCTGACGGCACCTGGCAGCTTGACGGCGTGCAGGCGGGCCAGCGCACCATCGACGGCAGCGAAATTGGCTTGCACCACGGCGTCCCCCTTGCGGGCGTAACTGTGCAGGATCGATTCCTTGATGCGGGTAATTGCTTCATCGCGCGGCAAAACGCCCGACAGCGAAAAGAAACAGGTCTGCAAAATCGTGTTGGTCAGGCCTGGCAGCCCCGCTTCGCGCGCTGCAAGCGAGGCGTCGATGACGTGCAGCTGCAACTGCTTGTCGAGGATTTGCTGCTGGACCGGCATCGGCAGGTGGTCCCACACGGCCTCTGGCCCGTACACGGTATTGAGCAGGAAAATACCGTGTGGCGCGGCGATGGCCAGCAGGTCCTGGCGCAGCAGGAAGTGGAACTGGTGGCAGGCGACGAAGCCGGCGCTGTCGATCAGGTACGGTGCGTGTATCGGCAGCGCACCGAAGCGCAAATGCGACACGGTCTGCGCGCCCGATTTATGCGAATCGTAGACGAAATACGCCTGCGCAAAGCGGCCCGCATCTTCGCCCAGGATCTTGGCACTGTTCTTGTTGGCGCCGACGGTGCCGTCGGCGCCGAGGCCGTAGAACACGGCTTCGACCTGGTCGCCCGTGGCGAGGGTGAAGTCACGGTCCCATGCCAGGCTGCTGTGCGAGACATCGTCGTCGATGCCGATGGTATAGCTGTTTTTCGGGTGGTCGGTGGCCAGTTCGTCGAACACCGCGCGGGCCATGCCGGGGCTGAAGTTTTTCGAGCCCAGGCCATAGCGCCCGCCGGTGACCAGCGGCATGGTGGCCCGGTCGCCGCGCCCGACCGCGTGGGCCAGCGTGCCGACCACGTCCAGGTACAACGGTTCGCCCGCGGCACCCGGCTCCTTGGCTTGCTCCAGCACGGTGACGTGCGTGCACGTCGCCGGCAGGGCCGCCAGCAGGTGGGCGGCGGAAAATGGACGGAACAGGCGCACCTGCAGCACGCCGACCGATTCGCCGCTGGCCACCAGCACTTTGGCGACGGCGGCAGCGGTCTCTGCGCCGGAGCCCATCAGCACGATGACGCGCTGCGCATCCGGCGCGCCGCTGTAGTCGAATAAGCGGTACTGGCGGCCGGTCAGCGCGGCGAAGCGGTCCATGGCCTGCTGCACGATGTCCGGCAGCTTCTCATAATACGGCGTGACGCTTTCGCGTGCCTGGAAAAACGTATCCGGGTTATGCGCGGTGCCGCGGATGAACGGCGCTTCCGGGCTGAGCGCGCGCGCGCGGTGGGCGCGCACCAGCTTGTCGTCGATCATCGCGCGGATGTCCGCGTCGGGCACCAGCTCGATGGTATTGAGTTCGTGCGACGTGCGAAAGCCGTCGAAAAAATGCAGGAACGGGACCCGGCTCTCGAGGGTTGCCGCCTGTGCGATCAGCGCGCTGTCGTGCGCTTCCTGCACCGACGCAGACGACAGCATCGCGAACCCGGCGCCGCGCACCGCCATCACGTCGGTATGGTCGCCGAAAATCGACAACGCCTGCGTGGCCACGGCCCGCGCCGCGACGTGGAACACGGTGCCGGTCAATTCGCCGGCAATCTTGAACATGTTCGGCAGCATCAGCAGCAGGCCCTGCGACGACGTGAACGTGGTGGTCAGCGCGCCGGCCTGCAAGGCGCCGTGCACCGCGCCGGCCGCGCCGCCTTCGCTCTGCATTTCCTGGACGACGGGGACGTTGCCCCAGATATTGGCCACGCCGCCGGCCGACCATTCGTCGGCCAGTTCGGCCATCGTCGACGACGGCGTGATCGGGTAGATGGCGCAAACCTCGTTGACGCGGTAGGCGATGTGGGCGACGGCGCCGTTGCCGTCGATGGTGATGCGGTCACTCATGCTGTTACCTCTTGTTGAATGGCGGTTTCCGGGACCATTTCCATGGCATGGCACGGACACTGGTCGACGCAAACGGTGCAACCCGTGCAGGCATCGAGGCGCACGCGGTAGCCAAGGCCAGGCCCCAGCTTTTCAATGGCGTCTTCGGGGCAGGCGGCGTAGCAGTTGTCGCACTCGAAGCAGTTGCCGCACGAAAGGCAGCGCTGGGCCTCGCGCTGGGCGGCGGCCGCGTCGAAGCCAGCCGTCACTTCATCGAAGCTCGCGAGGCGCACGCTGGCGGCCAGCTCGGCCTGCACGCCGCGGGCCGCGTCCGCATAAATCGGCAGGTTCAGCATCGCGAACGTGGCGACGGCCGGGGCCTGCAGCGCGGGCTGGGCGCAGGCACCGAGCCACGCACTGATCTGCGCGGCGGCGCGACGGCCGTGTCCCGTGGCCGTGGTGACGGTGCGCACCCCAGGTACAAGATCGCCGCCGGCAAACACACCCGGCGCACCTGTCATCAGGTCGGCGTCCACCACTACGCTCCCATCCGGCTGCAACACGATGCCTTCCAGGTTGGACAGGAATCCACTGTCGGCCTGCTGCCCGATGGCTAGGACCACGGAATCGGCCTGCAGCGTTTCGAACTGACCGGTCGGCTGCGGTTTGCCCGCGGCGTCGAGCGCCATTACTTCCAGTTGCAGGTTGCCGGCCTCGACCGCGTGGATGCTGCTGAGCCATTTGATTGTAATGCCTTCGTCCTGCGCCTCTTGCGCTTCGAAGGCCTGGGCTTTCATGTGCGCGCGGTCGTTGACATAGACAATAACCGCTTCCTCAGCGCCGAGCCGGCGCGCGGTGCGGGCAGCATCCATGGCCGTATTGCCAGCGCCGTAGACCGCCACGCGGCGGCCCAGCTTGACCGGCGCGCCGACGGCGGCATCGTGCAGCAGGCCCACAGCTGTGAGCATGTGGCCGGCGTCGCGGCCGGGGATGTCGATGCGCCGGCCGATCTGTGTGCCGATGGCAATGAAGACGGCATCGAAACGGCCGGCACTGCGCGCCGCGGCGATGTCCTTGACTGGACAATTCAGCGTCAGCTTGACGCCGAGCGCCACGATGCGGTCGATTTCCTGTTGCAGCACGGCGCGGGGCAGGCGGTAGGCCGGTATTCCGAAGTGCATCATGCCGCCTGGCTGGCTGGCCGCTTCCTGGATCTCGACGAAATGGCCCTGGCGGCGCAGATGCCAGGCGGCGGACAGCCCGGCCGGGCCCGACCCGATCACCAGCACGCGCTTGCCGGTGTCTGCTGGCTGCGCGATGGTCCAGCCCTGCGCCACTGCCATGTCGCCCAGCATGCGCTCGACGCCGTGGATGCTGACCGCAGTATCGAGTTCGGAGCGGTTGCAGCTGGTTTCACACGGGTGATAGCAGACGCGCCCGTGCACACCAGGCAGCGGGTTCGCTTCCACCAGCTTGCTCCAGGCTTCCTCGAAACGACCGGCCTGGGCCAGCGCGAGCCAGTCCTGAATGTCTTCCCCTGCCGGGCAGGCCTGATTGCACGGTGCACGCAAATTTATGTACTTGGGACGCTGCGTGCGCAGCGGGCCGGTGCCTTTGTAAAGCAGCGGATCAAGGCGCGGAGTAAGGTCGTGAAACATCGTGGTCATGGAAGTGGCTTTCAATGAGGGTTTAGGCCGGGACGACCCGGAGTACAGGCGCATGCGCAGCCGAGCCGGTCTCCTCGAGGAAGAAGGCGAAGACGATGGCGACTGCAATGCCGCCCAGGCCCCAGCCGCCCCACTGCTGGAAATCCAGTAAATTCAATGGAGCGCCGCCGGCGCGCTGCTGCAGCACCCAGCCGGCTGCTGGCGCGGCGACTGCGCTCAATGTGAAGACAAGAAAATTCATCGCGCCGGTGGCACTGCCTTTTACTTTGTCCGGATTGACTTCCTTGATGATGGAATACGGGATCATCGCGGCGCCGGAGACGACGCCGAACAGGAAGCCGCCCAGGTACACCGGCATCGTGCCGGCCGGCAGGTACAGGATGGCGGCAGCCAGTAACAGCATGGCGATGGTGCAGACGATCAGTACCGGTTTGCGCCGGCCCATGCGGTCGGCCACGTATCCCATCAGTGGCGCGCCGAAGACCCAGCCCAGCGGCACCATTGCGGCGCGGTTAACGGCGTCGGCATGGCCGGCACCGAAGCCGTTCTGCAGCATCGAGACGCCCCAGATCATGTCGCCGATGGTGGTCGGCAGGAACAGCAGGCCGGCGCACAGGCCGCACAGGTAAGACTGGGGATTGGTGAGCACGACTTTGTACGGCGCGAACATTTGCCCGAACGTGCCGCGGCCGGCTTTGGTGCGGTCGGCTTCACGCGGCGTGGCGAGGAATGTAATCACGGCCAGAACAAACGTGATGGCCCCGGCGGCCAGCCAGAAATGCTGCCAGCTGATGGCGCCGTGGATCAGCGGCGAGACGACGAACTGGCCGCCGGCGCCGCCGAGCATGCCGAACATCTGGGTAGCGCCGACGGCGGTGGCCAGCAAGCGCGCCGGAAAGCCGTGCGCGGCCAAGTACACCGCACCGACGAACGCAAACGCCGAGCCGGCGCCCTGCAGCAGGCGTCCGGCCTGGGCTGCGCCTACGCTGCCGAGACCGAACAGGGCCGCGCCGACCGCAAGGCAGGCGATGCCGGCCGGGATCGAGTATTTGGCGCCGTAGCGGTCCAGCGCTGCACCGGCGACGATGGAAAAGCCGGCGTAGGTGTAATAGTACAGACCGAGCAGAGAGCTCAGGCCAAGCGCTGAGAGGTGCCATGCGCTGGTCAGTTCCGGCACCATGACGCCAGGCGCCGAACGCAGCGCGTACTGCAAAAAGTAAAACACGGCGCAGAGCAGCCATGCACTGATAAAGAGAGGATAGAATTCCCCGCGCTTGGCGGCGGTGGTCGGACTTGCAGGGGCAGGCATGGCGGATCTCCCGGATCGCCGGCGCTGCGAAAGTTTCGCAAGCTTGCGGCATCCATACGCCACAGTAGCGGCGCGATCCCGCCAGCTCTGTGTGTTTGCGCGCTTAGGTTTTTGTCACAAGCGCCTGTTGCGCTTCGAACCCCGCGACCAGGTCGAACAGCTCGTCGTCGATCGCGCCCTGGCGCTGGCGGTGGAAGGTTTGCCTGAGCACCTCCAGGCTCTCGCCGATGTTTTTTTCGGCGCGCTGCATGGCCGCCAGGCGCGCGGCGTTTTCGCTGGCCAGCGACGCAGCGCAGGCGCGAAACAGCGCCACGAACAGGTACTCGCGCATGCAAGCGCGCAGCGTGGCGTCTCCTGCCGGCAGTACCTGCGCGATGGCGCGCGTCGGCCACGGCCGGGCCAGCAGTGCGCGCCGCCATGCGTCGTCCAGCGGCAGCAGCGGCTGGCACACCGGTACGTAGCCGCTGGCGCCGTCGGGCCGATGATGGTACACGTCGACGCGCGTGACGCCGCTTTCCCGCGTGGCCGCTTCGATGGCGACGACGAGCTGTCCCACCAGGGCGGTGACGGCGTCGATCGAGGCGGGCAGGGGAAACGCACGCACAGGTAATTGCTGTTCGGCCAGCACGGCGGCGCGCTCGCCCACCGGCCAAAGCACGGTGTACGGCGCTCCGGCTGCCAGTACGCGCGCGCAAATGGCTTCGTTGAAATGGCCGACCAGGCCCTGGTCGGAACCAAACACGATGGCGCCTGCTGCGCCGGTCCTGGCGCGCGGCAGGACGGCAGCGGGGGCAGCGCGCAGGCATAGTCCCAGGCTGTCCTGGATGGAGTCGTAATATTTGTCGAGCGCCCGGGCAGCCGCTTCATACTGGCCGATGTTCGACGCCGCGATGGTTTTCATCGTGCGCGCCATCGCTTGCAGGAGGGCAGCGCTGGCGATCCGGGCGCACAGCGCGGCGCTGCCGTCTCTCATGGCGCGTCCCGGAACGGCGCCAATGCACCGCTGCACTCAGCTGCAATGGCGGCGCGGTCCGGGGCGGTCAACGGTACCGCACCGGTGCAGCGGGCCTGCAGGTCGGACGGCAATGCCATGGCGGCACTGCGCACGGTCTGCTCGGCGGCCGGCATGCGCGCCAGCGCCACCGTATTGAACAGGCCGTCGCCGAGCGCGACCAGCACGGCAATCTGCACCATGACAGGCAGCGGTGCGCCTTCCGGTTGCTGCAGGCAGGCGCGGATGCGCTGGCCTTGGGCGAGTACGGCGAGATTGGCGGCGTCGGGCCGGGCGCCGAAGCGGATGAACGATTCGAGTTCCTCGAACTGCGCATAGGCCAGCTTCAGCGCTCCGGTGAGCGAGCGATACGCCGCGCACTGCGCCTTGCCGCCCACACGCGAGACCGACTGGCCCACGTCCACGGCAGGCAGCACGCCCAGTTCGAACAGCGTCGGCGACAGATAGACCTGGCCGTCGGTGATCGAGATCAGGTTGGTGGGAATGTACGCCGCCATGTCCTGGGCCTCGGTCTCGATGATCGGCAGGGCGGTCAGCGAGCCGCCGCCGCGCGCCGCGCACAAGCGGGTCGACCGTTCCAGCAAGCGCGCATGCAAATAAAAGATGTCGCCTGGGAAGGCTTCGCGTCCGGGCGGACGGCGCAGCAGCAGCGACAGTTCGCGGTAGGCGCGCGCATGCTGCGTCAGGTCGTCGTACACGATCAGGACGTCGCGACCGACCTGCATGAAGTATTCGGCCACGCTGGTGGCGGCGTACGGTGCGATATACGCAAGGCCGGCCGGGTCGTCGCCTTCGGTCACCATGACGACCGTGTATTCCATGGCGCCGTGGGCGCGCAACATGGCAATCGCCTTGGCCACGCTGGATGCGCGCTGGCCGATGGCGCAGTACACGCACAACACATCCTGTCCACGCTGGTTCACGATGGCGTCGAGGGCGATGGCGCTTTTTCCTGTCTGGCGGTCGCCCAGCAGGAGTTCGCGCTGGCCGCGACCGATGGGCACCAGCGCGTCGATCACTTTCAAGCCCGTCTGCAGGGGCGCTTCGACTGGCGCGCGTTCCATGATGGGCGGCGCGGGCCGTTCGATCGGCAGGCGCGCGTTGGTGACGGGATGGGCGCCGCCATCAAGCGGCCGGCCCAGCGGGTCGATGACGCGGCCCAGCAAGGCCTCGCCCACGCCTACATCCATCACGCGCCCGGTGCGCTCGACCCTGTCGCCGGCGTGAATCTGCGCGTAGTCGCCCAGCAGCACTACGCCGATCTGCGTTTCGTCGATATTGAAGGCGATGCCCATGCTGCCGTTCGGGAAGCGTAGCAACTCCTCGAAGGCGGCGCCGGGCAGGCCGGTAACCAGGGCGATGCCGATGGCGACACTGGCCACCGTGCCTGTCTCGATGGGCGAAAGCAGCGCCGGCACATCGGTACGCGCCTGCGCCAGGGCGGCAAACGCCTGGTCGTAGGCGACATCGAGGTGCGCGTTCATGTGCTCGCCAGCAGCAGCGCGCTGCTGCGCCGGGCGTAGCCTTCCAGGTAGTCGTCGAGATTCCAGGCCAGTTCCCAGCCGCCGATGCGCACGGCGATGCCGCACACCAGTTCCGGCGCGTAGGTAAATTGCAGTGCTTGCGGTCGGATGCTGCAACCGGCCAGCGCGACCGTCAACGTGGCCTGCAGGTTCGCTTCCATGACGAAGGCGCTTCGCACTTCGGCGGATTGTGCGTCGGCCAGGTGCGCGCGTGCTGGCGCATCGAGGTCCGCCAGCTTGCGGATGAAAGCGCGCACCATGGACGCTTCGAGCGAGGCGTCGGCCAGGTCGGTCAGCGCCTGGCGCACCACGGCCAGCACTTCGTCGCGGGCTTGCAGCGTGACGGCAGCGGCCACGCGGGCCTGTTCGGCGCTGAGCGCGGCCGTCGCCTGCGCGCGCTGCGCGGCGTCGGTCGCTTTGCCTTGTTCCAGCAGTGCGGCGTTCTGCACCTGCGCCGCGGTTACCGCATCGGCAAGCAGCGTGGCGCGCTGCTGGTCGAAGGTCGCTGTTTTCAGCACCAGCGCGGCATCGAGCTGGCGCGCTGCGTCCATGTGCGTGGCCGCATCGGCCAGGCCGGCTGCAATGTGCTGTTCGCGCGCGGCGATAGCGGTCAGGACCGGCTGGTACAGGAAACGCTGCATCAGCCAGACCAGGACCAGGAAGTTGAGTAGCTGCGCGCAAACGGTGAACCAGTCGATCAGCATGTCATCTGCCCGCCGCGCCGATGGCGTGGGTCCAGAACGGATTGGCGAAGACTAGGATCATCGACAGCACAAAACAATAGATGGCCATCGATTCGATCATGGCTAGGCCGACGAATAGCGTGCGGGTGATGGTGGCGGAAGCGTCGGGTTGCTGTGCCAGCGCTTCCAGGGCGGCGGCGACGGCGCGGCCCTCGGCCAGGGCCGGGGCCATGGTGCCGAAGCTCGTGGTGATGCCGGCGATGATGATTGAGGCGACGGCGATCAGGGTCATGCTATCCATGCGGTACTCCAGTGTCGCTGGTGCGGGTGGCGGCGGTGATGTAGACCGCCGCCAGGATGCAAAAAATATAGGCCTGCACCAAGCCGGTCAGGAGGCCCAGCAAGGTCATCACCACCGGAAACAGGAAGGGCGTGATGGCCAGCAGGATGGCGATGATCATGGCACCGCTCATCATGTTGCCGAACAGGCGCACGGCCAGCGCCATCGTGCGCGAGACTTCACCGATGATATTAAAAGGCAGCATGATGACAATCGGCTCGAGGTAGGTTTTCAAATAGCCGCGCCAGCCCAGCGCGGCGACGCCGTACAGCGGCACCGCCGTCAGCACGCACAGCGCCAGCGCGGTGGTGGTCGACAGCGACCCGGTGGGCGGCTCGTAATATGGCAGGACGGTACAGAGCGCGGCCAGCGCCAGGAACAAAAACAGCGTGCCGAGAAAGCCGAGGTAGCGCTCGGGCCTCTGCAAGCCGGCTTCGCCGATCTGCTGCACCAGCATCGTAACGACGATTTCGAGCATGTCCTGCCAGCGGCTGCGGTGGTCGCGATGGCTCAAGCCGCGCGTGGCCACGATGGCGCTGACCACCAACGCGAGCATCAGCGCCCAGGTGGTGACGATGGTGGCGTTCAGTTTGAAGAAGCCGAGCTGCCAGAAGACGACCTGGTCGGGACTAAGATGCATGGGTGGCTCCAGGCGCTGCGCGCAGTACGGCCATGCGCATCAGCACAAAGCCGGCCAGGCAAGCGGCCAGCCGCTGCCAGGTGCCGTCGCCAACCAGGTAAAAGCCGCCGGCAACCATGGCGATGCGCAGCAGCAGGCTGGGGCCGAACCACAGCGCCGGGCGCGGCGAGACGGCAGCGCGCTGCACGGTCCACCACAGGCCGCCGAAGAACAGCGCGCCCAGCGCCATGCCGGTCAGCGCCGCCCAAGTCAACGGGCGGAGGTCATGCATGGTCGTCCCGGCCTTGGTGCATTGCCCGCTGTTCCTGGTCGACCCAGCGCCAGGCGCTGAAACACCCCAGGACCAGGCCGGCCACTAGCAAGGCCAGCGTCCAGGCATGCGCGCCGGGATACTGCTTGTCGAGCCACGCGCCCAGCGCCACGCCCAGCAGGGCCGGTACGCTGACCGACCAGCCGATCATGCCCATCATGCCGAGGCCGGTCCAGGCGCCGGCCGGCCGGGCATGGCGTGCGCGCAGTTTGCGGTCGGCCTGCGCTTGTACCTGGTCGGCCAGCGGACGTCGCTGGTCCTCACGCATGGCTGGCGCCCAGCGCGTGGACGAAGCCCGCTTCGAGTTTGCGCATCGCGCCGCGCACGGCGCGCTCATTGTCGTCGATGGCTTCATATTGGCTTGCCACGGCAGCATGCAGGCTGGCCAGGTCGGCGCCCGCCTGTACCGCGCGCGCTGCCACGCGCACGGTCAGCCCCGTTTTGACCAGCGTGCCCTGGTCGATGGCCAGCCAGTGTTCGCCAGCATCCGTGATGTAGGCCAGGATGCCCGGCCTGAGCGCAGCCACGCAGTCGAGGCGGTGCGGCAGCAGGCCGAAGGCGCCATCGCCATTTTCCGCGACAATGCGCTCGACGCCGGTGATGGTGGCGTACACGCGCTGCGGCAGCAGGATTTCCAGTGTCATGGTCTCAAGCATGTTGTGCCTCCGGTTGGGTGGGTTTGATGGCTTCGGCGATGGCGCCGATCATGTACAGCGCGCTTTCGGGCCAGTCGTCGAACTCGCCGGCGAGGATGCGCTCGCACCCGTCGAGCGCATCTTCCAGGCTGACCAGTTTGCCCGCAAGGCCGTTGAACTGGCCGGTCGTGAAAAATGGTTGCGTCAAAAAACGCTGCAGGCGGCGCGCGCGGCCGACGACCTTGCGGTCGTCAAGCGACAGTTGTTCGAGGCCTAGCATCGCGATGATGTCGCGCAGGGCTGCGTATTGCGCCAGCGTGCGCCGGACGGCTTGCGCCAGGCCGTAATGGCGCGCGCCAACTATGCCGGGCGTGGCCATGCGCGAACTCGATTGCAGCGGGTCAATGGCCGGATAGATGCCCTCGCTTGTGAGTTTGCGGGACAGGACGATGGACGCCGACAGGTGGGCAAACGTGTGCACGGCGGCAGGATCGGTAAAATCGTCGGCCGGCACGTATACCGCCTGAATCGACGTGATGGCGCCGCTGGCGGTGTTGGCGATGCGCTCTTCAAACGCGGCCAGTTCGCTCCCCAAGGTGGCCTGGTAACCCAGGCGCGAAGGCATTTGCCCCATCAGCGCGGACACTTCGGCACCAGCCTGGATAAAGCGGAAAATATTATCGACCAGCAGCAGCACGTCGCGCTGCTCGTCGTCGCGAAAATATTCGGCCATCGTCAATGCAGCCTGGCCGACGCGAAAACGGCTGCCCGGCGGCTCGTTCATCTGCGCGAACAGCATGACCATGTTGTCCAGCACACCCGCGTCCTTCATTTCACGGTACAGCTCTTCTCCTTCGCGGCACCGTTCGCCGATGCCACAGAAAATGCTGACGCCGTCGTGGTGGCTGACCATGTTGTGGATCATCTCGGTGAGCAGCACGGTTTTACCGACCCCGGCGCCGCCGAACAATCCGGCCTTGCCGCCGCGTTCCAGTGGCACCAGCACGTCGATGACCTTGATCCCGGTGGTGAACACTTCCGACTTCGTCACGCGGCTGGCCAGTGCCGGGGGGGCGCGGTGCACGCCACGCCACGTCAGGTCCGCGGGCGGCGCCAGGCCATCGATGGCGGCGCCGAACACATTGAACATCCGCGAGCGGATCGACTTGCCGACCGGCGCCAGTAACGGCATGCCCGTGTCGATGACCGGCATGCCGCGTGCCAGGCCTTGCGTGGGGCTCAAAGCGATGCCGCGTACACGCCACGGATCGGTGTGGGTCAGCACTTCGATGGCGATTGTGTCGTTCGGTCCCGCGCGCAGCAGCGTGTGAATGGCCGGCGCGTGATGATCGAATACGACATCGACGACGCTGCCGCGTACCGCCAGTACACAGCCGGCGTTGGTGGGACCGGCGGCCTGCACCATCAGACGTAGGTCATGCGGTCGACGACGTTATGCACGCCCCCGGTGCCCCATGCCGCATGGCAGGCCAGGTTCCGGTCGGTCCAGGTTGGCACGACGCCGGTCAGCGTCACTTCGTTGCCATGCACGGAGACGCCGATCTGGCTCGCCTCCTGGTGCGCGCGGCGCTTGAGCGACGCCTCGATCTGGTCCTTGACGGTGGCCGACCTCACGTGTGCCGTGATCACGATCTGGTCGGTCACGCCGGTCACGCCCATCAGGTAACGCACCGCCTGCACGGCCGCTTCGCGCTGGAACGTCCATTTCACTTCACCGGCCAGCGTGACGTGGCCGGCTTCCACCGTGACCAGGATGTCATTGCTCGGCACCGAGATTGACCAGAGCAGGGCGTTTTGCACGGCGCGTGCGATGTCGACGTCTTCCCGTTTGCTCGAACCCAGCAAATTGACATCGAGTGCAATGGTCAGCGCCTGCACGCCGCCGACCAGGCGGGCCGCGCGTTCGGCATCCCACTTTTCGGCAAAGCTGCCAACGTGGCCGCTAAGGGTGACGATGCCGTCCTTAACTTCGACGCCGATGTCGGCGGCGTTGATGGCCGGATTCCAGTCGAGTTCGGCCAAAACGTCCTGCTGCAGTTGGGTATCGGTTTTCATGTGAGGCTTTCGTTTTGTTGGAGTTAAACCAGCCTGCGCGCATTGTCCCGGTGGCTCTGTGTGTTTGCGCGCTTTTGGCACGCCGGCGTCTGGAAGTACCCGCGTGCCGGGGCAAACCAGCGCCGCTCGCTCTAGGGGATGGCGAACACCTGGATCTGCGCCGTCGCTTTCGGCGTCGGCCAGATCTTCGACTGCAGTCCGGTGCTGATAGCGACTTTTTGTCCGGCGCCCGTGTCATACGTAATAACGCCACCGCCCACCGCGCCCTTAACGTCCTGCTTGAACAGGACCTTGCCATTGTCGCTGTCGAGGATGAAGAAATTGCCGCCCATGTCGCCGAAAAAGACGACGCCGCCGGCCGTGGGCGACACGCCGCCGATGACCGGGTTCGGCGCCTTGAATTTCCAGCGCTGCCTGCCTGACAGGGCGTCCACCGCAGTGACCCAGCCAGCCCATCGGCTCTGCGGATCGGGCTTGCCGAAGCCGTCTTTCGACGAACCGGTCCAAGCCTGCGCTGTCGCCACCGACTTGATCTTCCCGTCGTCATCGAAATGCACGGTCGAGCACCAGTCGACCTGGCCCGAAATGAGCGTATCGTGGCGCGGATCGTAGGCCGGGCCGTTCCATTCGGCGCCGCCCTGCGTGCCGGGACAGAACCGCGTGCCGCTCGCTTTCAATGGCGCACTGGTGTTGAAGTGGGTCGTCATTGGCAGGCGATACAAGCGCTTGTTCGTTTTCCGGTCGTAAGCGTAGATAAAACCGTCCTTCGGCGTCAGGGCCATTACGTCGGTACCGTTCTTTGACGTGAACAGGACCGGTGCCGAGGAAACGTCGTAGTCGTGAAAATCTTCCGGCACGATGGAAAAGTGGCGCTTGTAGTTGCCGGTCTTCGCGTCGAGCACGACGACCGAGCCTGCATATTTGTTTTCACCCTGGCGTAGGTGCTTCGCAAAGTCCGGCGCCGGATTGCCGCCCGGAACATACAATTCGCCCGTTTTCGGGTCGAGCGAATAGGACGTCCAGGTGGCGCCACCGGTGACTTCGACGCCTTCGGCGTTGTTCCAGGTGGTGCTGTTCGGGCTGCCCGTGCCTTGCGGGCCGCGTTCCTTGTCGGCGGCCGACTTCGGCACCAGAAAGTATTCCCAGACGATTTTGCCGGTGGCGGCATTAAGACCGTACATTCGGCCCTTCACGCCACGGTTGTCGCCGCCCGCGTTTCCAATGAAGACTAGGCCGTTCCAGACGATGGGCGACGCCGGGACGGTTTCGCCTTTCGGCTGATCGCCGATATTGGTTTTCCACAGCGTTTTGCCGGTCTTCTGGTCGTAGGCAAAGATGTCGCCGCTGGACGAACCGCGGAACACGCGGCCGTTTTCGATGGCCACGCCGCGCTGGGCGCCCAGGTAGCTGCTCGGGAAGTTTTCATGCACGCGCCAGTTGACCTTGCACGTGTCGGGATTGATCGAGAAAGTGTCGTGCTCGGTCGTGGCGTACAGCGCGCCATCGACCTGCACCAGGCCGGACTGGAATGCGGTCGACTCCCCTGTGTCGTACGTGCAGACAGATTTGAGCCTGGCAGCGTTGGCGGGCGTGATCTGGGCGAGCGGGGAAAAACGCTCGGAGGTGACGGTGCGGTTGTAGCTGGGCCAGTCGACCGCCGGTGCGGCTTGCAGCATCGGGGTAAACAGCACGGTGAGGTGAAGCAGTCTGCGCATGTCGGGTCCTTGTGTAGGGAGTGAAAAAATTGGCGCGTGGCTGGCTTTGCAGTGAGGTGATGCGCTTGTATTCGACGATGCCGTCGATCCGGATGACGCCGCCGCGTCACGCGCTTGCAGGCCGCGGTGATTAGCGGTCGTTCCGCCAAGATCAGGCGTAGGTCATGTTGTCGATGACGGCGTGGACGCCCGGCGTACTCCACGCGGTTTTTTTCGCGACCGCACGCTCGAACCAGTTCGGCACTTTACCCGACAGGGTAATGTCTGCGCCCTGGATATCAACGGCAATATTGTGCGCGTCGCCGCGGGCTTGACGCTCGATGGCATTGACAATGTCCGCTTTCACCGAGCTGAACGAGACCAGTGGCTTGATCGTGACCTGGTTGCTCACGCCGTTCACGCCGACTAGGTAGCGCACCGCGTCGAATGCCGCTTCGCGCTGGTAGTGCCAGGCAACGGCGCCACTCAATGTGACAAAGCCCTTTTCGACGACGATCCTGACTGCGTCTTTTGGCAGAAACAACTGCCATGACAGGGCGTGGCTGGCCGCCAGCGCGATATCGCTGTCGTTGCGCTTGCTTTCGCCCGGCAGCACTACTTCCAGCGCGACGACAATCGCCTTGACGCCTGCCACGCGCTGCACGGCCCGTTCGGCATCCCACTTTTCGGCAAAGCTGGCAATGCGTCCGGACAGCGTGATGACGCCGTCCCGGGCTTCGACGCCGACGTGCGCGGTCTCGATCGATGGTTCCCATTTGAGTTCGGCGATCACGTCGTTTTGCAGTTGCATATCGGTTTTCATGATGGTCTTTCGTTGATGGATGGAGCACACACACTGCGCTGCCTGCCAAAGCCGCTCTGTGTGCTTGCGCGCTTACGCTTGCCCGCCGGACAAATCAGGCGTAAGCGCGGGGCCACACACAAAAGCGGCGCCCGCTGGCGCAAGCTCGGTGCTTCATCGACGGCCCTTCAACGCGCCATTTCAATCATTTACGGAAACTCATCATGACAACATTACGCGGTATCGATTCGGAAATCGGGCGCCTGCGGCGCGTGCTGGTGTGCCGGCCGGGCCTGGCGCAACGGCGCCTGACACCGGCCAATTGCGCCGAACTGCTGTTCGACGACGTGCTGTGGGTAGCGCAGGCGCGCAACGATCATGACGCCTTCACGACCGCCATGACGGAGCGCGACGTCGACGTGCTCGAACTGCACGACCTGCTCGCCGATACCATGACCGATCCGCTAGCGCGCACCTGGCTGCTCGACCGCAAGCTCGGGCCTGGCCAGGTCGACGTCGAAACAGCGGCGCTGCTGCGTCCCTGGCTCGAAGCGATGGCGCCGGCGCGGCTGGCCGAACACCTCATCGGCGGGGTGGCGCGCAGCGAGCTGCCGTTCGATATTCCCGGCCTGCTGGCGCGGTGCGCGCGGCCGTCCGACTTCCTCCTGCCCCCCTTGCCCAACACCCTGTTCGCGCGCGACAGCAGCTGCTGGATCGGCGATGGCGTGGTGCTGGGTTCGATGTTCTGGCCGGCGCGGCGCGCCGAAATCCTGCTCACCACGACCGTTTACCGCTTCCACCCCCTGTTTGCCGGCAAGGTCCGGGAATGGTGGGGCGACCCCGATGCCGGTCAGGGCTTAGCTTCGCTGGAGGGCGGCGACCTGATGGTACTTGGCAACGGTGTCGTGCTGGTCGGTATGGGCGAGCGCACGTCGCCGCAGGCCGTGAGCCAGCTGGCGCGCGTCCTGTTTGCACAGGGCGGCGCCACGCGCGTGCTGGCCGTCCAGTTGCCCAAGTCGCGTGGCGCGATGCACATGGATACGGTCTTCACGTTCTGCGACGTCGACCTGGTGACCGTATTTTCCGAGGTCGTCGACCAGGCCGAGGTGTTTTCGATCCGGCCAGGCCAGCGCGAAGGCACGCTCGACGTGCGTGCCGAAGCCGGTCCCCTGGTCTCAGTCGTGGCCGAGGCCATCGGCCAGAAAACGCTGCGCGTGGTGGAAACCGGCGGCGATGCCTGGGAGTCGCAGCGCGAGCAGTGGGACGACGGCAACAACCTGCTGGCGCTGGCGCCCGGCGTTGTCATGGCCTATGACCGCAACGTGTACACCAATACGCAGCTGCGCAAGGCCGGCGTGGAAGTGATCACCATGCCTAGCAGCGAACTCGGGCGCGGGCGCGGCGGCAGCCACTGCATGTCCTGTCCGATCGAACGCGCGCCCATCTGAACCAATCATCCAAGGAACCCCCCATGAGCTACAACCTGCACAACCGAAGCCTGCTTACGCTGATGGATTACGCTCCGCGCGACATCAGCTTCCTGCTCGACCTGGCCAGCGACCTGAAACGCGCCAAATATGCCGGCACCGAGCAGCCACGCCTGCAAGGCAAAAATATCGCGCTGATTTTCGAAAAGGCGTCCACGCGCACCCGCTGCGCCTTCGAAGTGGCCATGCACGACCAGGGCGGCCACGTGACGTACATCGATGCGGGCGGTTCGCACATCGGGCGCACCGAGTCGCTCAAGGACACGGCGCGCGTGCTGGGGCGGCTGTTCGACGGGATCGAATACCGCGGGTACCACCAGAGCGTGGTCGAGGAACTGGCCAGCTATTCGCATACGCCAGTCTGGAATGGCCTGACCGACGAGTCGCACCCGACACAGATCCTGGCCGACCTGCTCACGATGCGCGAGTTCGGCGAACGGCCTTTGCACGAACTGGCCTTCTGCTACCTGGGCGACGCCCGCTTCAACATGGGTTGCTCCCTGCTGATCGGTGGCGTCAAGATGGGCATGGATGTGCGCATCGCGGCGCCGGCCGCGCTGCAGCCACCGGCCGGCCTGGTCGCGCAACTGCGCGACATTGCGCGCACGACCGGCGCACGCATCACGCTTGAAACCGACCCGGTCAAGGCGGTGGCCGGCGCCGATTTCCTTTACACCGACGTCTGGGTGTCGATGGGGGAAGCGGAAGAGGTATGGAAACAGCGCATCGACCAGCTTCTGCCGTACCAGGTGACGACGGCACTGATGCAGGCCACGGGCAAGCCGCGCACGCGCTTCATGCACTGCCTGCCCGCGTACCACAACCTGGAGACCGAGATCGGTCGCCAGATCCACGAACGCTTCGGCCTGACGGAGGTCGAGGTGACCGATGCAGTGTTCGAATCGGACGCATCGATCGTGTTCAGCCAGGCGGAGAACCGCATGCACACGATCAAGGCGGTGCTGGTGGCGACGCTCGCATGAAGCTGCTCGTCGCACTGGGCGGCAATGCGCTGCTGCGCCGCGGCCAGGCCCTGAGCCTGGACAACCAGCTGGCTAACATCGGCGTGGCGGCAGCCCAGCTGGCGCAGGTGGCAAGGCAGCACCAGCTGGTCGTCACCCATGGCAACGGCCCGCAGGTGGGGCTACTCGCGCTGCAGGAGATGGCGTACGACCCGCAGGCGGTCTATCCGCTCGATGTCATCGGCGCCCAGACCGACGGCATGATCGGCTATCTGCTCGAGCAGGCCCTGGGCAACCTGCTGCCTGATGCCCACGGCATCGCCACCTTGCTCACGCGCGTCGAGGTGGACCCCGGCGACCCGGCGTTTTCCCATCCGGTCAAGCCGGTGGGGCCGGTGTACGCCGCCGCCGAGGCCCTGCGCATCGGCGCGGCCTACCACTGGACCATGGGGCCGGACGGCGCCGGCATGCGCCACCTGGTGGCGTCGCCGCGGCCGCTGCGCGTGCTGGGCCTCGATGCGATCGCCTGCCTGCTCGCCCATGGCACGCTGGTCATCGCGGCCGGCGGTGGCGGCATCCCGGTAGCGCGCGCCAGCGCCACAGCCCCATTGCGCGGCGTCGATGCGGTGATCGACAAGGATTTTTGCAGTGCGCTGCTGGCGCGTGAGCTGGCGGTCGACTGTTTTGTCGTCGCCACCGACGTCGCGTCGGTCTTTCTCGACTGGGGTGGTGCGCAGCAGCGGCCCTTGCGCAAGACCACGCCGCGCGCGCTGACCCGGTACAACTTTGCCGACGGCTCGATGGGCCCGAAAGTGCTGGCCGCATGCGACTTCGTCGAACGCACCGGCCGGCGCGCCGTGATCGGGGCGATCGGCCAGATCGACGCCATGCTCGCTGGCGACGCCGGGACCGAAATCGGCCCTGACTAAGTCACCGACCCGACTTCAGTAAAAACTGTAGCGGGCCATCAGGCCAAGGCGCGAGAGCGTACCGGTCTGCCCATCGAAGGTCTCCCGTTCGCCATACACCCATTCGCCGCCCAGGTCGATGTTCTTGATGGGCGAATAGATCAGGTTGAAAAACGTCTCCTGCAGTACGCGGTTGTTCGCTGTCTGCGCGCTCTTGCCATGGTTGGTGCCGAATGCTGCGTTGGCGCGCAGCTTGTCGTTGAAGAAGTGTGCATAGCCGAGCACGAGGCCCATGTTGCGGTCGAAGGTGATGGCGCCGGTGCCAGGGGCGATGGCGTAGCCGTTGGCGCCATAGAGCTGGTCGATGTCGCCGTCGACGCGGGTGAACTGGGCCGTGAACATGTCTTGCGTACTCGCCCTGTAGCTGGCGCCGACCGCAATGCCGTAGCCGCGCCGGGTTTCGGTGGGCGAACGCTTCTCGTGGGTCAACAGGCGCAGGTTGACGGCGCCGCGCGTGAACGCATGGTCGAAGCGCGCCACCAGTTGCGGCGTTCGTTCGTTGGCGCTGGGTCCGCCGAACTGGTCGGCCGGATCTTCCACCGCCAGCGTCACGCGCACGCCCGCTTGCGCATCGCCGAAGGCATAGCGGGCTTGCGTGCGGCGCGAAAACGGCGCGCCGACCGGGCCGTTGAAGTCGATCGTCTCGGGCAGGTTGTCCACATCCATGAAGGTCGACCAGGTTTGCCCGACCAGCCAGCCGCCATATTCGCCGTAGGCATGGCGCAGCCGGATCAGTTTGCGGTTGTCGGCGCCGTACGAATAGAAGTCGGCTTCGACGGTGGTCCTGAATGGGCCGGCCGGAGTCGGCGTGGAGCTGGCAAAACCGATACGCGAGGTTTCGGACGTAAATTGGGTGCGGCCGCGCGGGCTGCCGGCACTGCCCAGCGGCTGGAACATCAGGTCGGTGAAAACATCGGGGCTGCTCGACTGCCGGAAGTCGTGCACGGCGTCGGTTTCGGCATAGCCGTACAGGTGGATCGAGGTCTGCGTGCCGGGAACGACCATCCCGCCCGGGATGGCGCTTTCGGGTACCGGGTCCGGGCCGATGTACCTGGGCTTGATGCGCGGGTCCGGTGCGCCAATGTCCTGGGGCGTGGATGTCACTGCAGCCTGGAGGGCCGATGGTGCGGGCGCCGGCACTGCCGGCGCGACTGCGCGGCCGGCCTTGAGCGCCGCCAGTTCGGCGTGCATCTGCTGCAGGTCGGCGCGCAACAGGCGCAATTCGGTACGCATGTCCGCATCGCTCTGGGCGTGGGCAGGCATGCCGGGCAAGCCCAGCGCGAGGGCCAGGACAGTCAGGGCGGGATAGTGTCGCATGCAATGGGCCTGTGTCGATGTGTGTGAAGTGAGGTGGACGCGTGCGGTATTCATCCTGAAACGACCTGGGTCAGGCGGCCGGTGAACAGCATCCACACGGCTGCGGCGCCAAGCGCGGTCACGACGACGGCGACACCGAGCTCGGTGCGTGTGAAGACGGGCGTACCGGGCGCCTGTTCCCTGCGCGCCAGGATGAAGACGAGATTGCCGATCGCAAAGAAGATGGCGCCGGCGACCATGAACTGCAGGCCGGCGGCATACACCAGCCAGAGTCCGTAGACGGTGCCGAGCACGCTGCATGCCAGCGCCTGGGCCTTGCCGATCTGCGCCCTGGCGGGATAGCGGCCGGTAGCGACCAGCTGCCACAGGAATCCGGTCGACCCGATATACGCCGGCAGGATCATGACGCCGGTAATCGACAGCATCACGTTCCAGGCGTTATCTGAAAAGTAGACCAGTATCATCACCGCCTGCATCACGCCGGTGGACACCCATAACGAGAACGACGCCGCGCCGGTCTTGCTGGTGCGTGCGAAGGCCTTGGGAAATGTGCCGTCCCTGGCGGCGGCCCAGGGCAGCTGGGCCAGCAACAGCGTCCAGACCAGCCAGGAGGAAAGGACGGAAACCAGTACGCCGCCGTTGACGAGGTATTCCCCCCATTTGCCGACCAGTGTGCCGAGGATGCTGGCCATCGACGGCGGCGCGATGCCCGCCAGCTGCGCCTGCGACAGGATGCCGAAGGGAAGGACCGAGATCAGCACATACAGCAGCACGGTCAGGAGGAAGCCGAGCAGGGTGGCGCGGCCGACCGTCCGGGCGTCGGCGTTGTTCGACATCACCACCGCGCCCTCGATGCCGATGAACACCCACAGCGTCACCAGCATCGTGCTCTTGACCTGCGCCAGCACGCTGCCCAGGGCCGGGCCTTCGGCAAGGTTGCCGCCCAGGCGGCCCCAGAAGTCGGCGGTGAACAGGCCGGCCTGCGCCGAGACTGCCAGCACGGCGATGAAGACGGCGATGGGCACGAATTTCGCGATCGTGCCGATCACGTTCAGGCTGGCCGTGCTTTTCACTCCCCGCAGGACCAGGCCGTTCATGGTCCAGCAAAGGAGCGAGCCGAGCAGGATCGCCTGCATGGTATTGCCGCCTTTGAAATACGGCGGGAAGAAGTAATTCAGGGTGGCCATCAACAAGACCGCGAAACCGACATTGCCGAAAGCCGACGACAGCCAGTAGCCCCACGCGATCTGAAACCCGGCGTATTTGCCGAAGCCCTGGCGCGCGTACATGTAAATACCGGCTTTCAGGGCCGGCTGCACGTCGGCGAGTGCCTGGAAGGTCCGCGCCACCATGAAAATGCCGATGCCGGAGATCAGCCAGCCCAGCAGGATGGCGCCCAGCTGGGCATGTTGCGCCATGTTTTGCGGCAGGTTGAACGCGCCGCCGCCGACCATGGCGCCGACCACCAGCAAGGTCATCGCAAACAGGCCGAGCGGCGCACTGGCCTGGCCGGCCGGGGTCGACATGACTGGTACTGGTGGCGCCGCGGTGGCGGGAGGGGTGGTGTCGTGCATGGTGGGTCCTTGGTGGGTGCGGATGCGCGGTGGTTTTTGTTCCAGGCAGGCAGAGCATGCGGCACCGGGCGCGCATGTTCTGTGTGCCTGCGCGCTTTGCGCTCCGCCATTCGGCCGGTGGGCACGCCTGCGCCATTTTTCTGACGATTGCGGCCGGCCTCGATGTACGCGAGACGCCCAACCAAAAACGCGACAAGTCGACCGGCGACAGCCCCCGGCCAGTGGCCCGGAAAGCGCCGCATCGGTACACGGCGCGGCCAAGCAGTCGGTCGGGTTCACGCTGGCGTAGCTGACGGCCGAACAGCGCACCCTGCGGGCCATCCCATCGCCGCCAGTTCATTGCGCGCCATCTTCGACTCTCTGGTGCAACTGTCCGTGGCAGACGGTCAGAAGGGTCCCGCGCCGACCAGCATCGGCCTTGGCCTGTACACTGCGCGCGCGAAATCACGATCGCCGATGGCGGCACGATCGACGTCCGTTCGGGCAGGGTGCACGGCATCATGTGCACGCTGCAGCGTCCGCGTTCAGCCGGTGTGCGCGCGTAGCGGCGCGTCGCACGCGGCATCGTTGTCGGGCGGTGGCCCGATCACGATCCGGTCGCACGGACCCGTCACGCCCATCACATGACGCACCGCCTGTTCGGTCGCCTCGCGCTAGTAGGGCCACTTGATGGTGCCCGACAATGTCACATGCTCGGCGTGCACCGCCACCTCAATCGGTTTGTTGCGCACGGCAATCGACCAGCGCAGGCAATTCCTGACGGTATCCGCAATGACGGCGTCGTCGTGACTGAAAGCAGCCGACAATCGCACATATTACGCAGCCGTCACCACGTCCAGGCTGCCGGTCCGCCGGGCCGCACGTTTCGCGTCACCCCTGGCGTCAAAGCTCGCGACATGCCCGGTAGGCGTGACAATGCCGACCTTGGCCTGCACGCCGATGCCGGACGCGTCGATCGCTGGATTTCAGTCGAGTTCGGCCACGACATTGTGCCCCAGCTAACGATACGGTCTCACCGCGCCCGCCTAAGCGAATGCAAGATGCGCCTGTCCCGCTTCCGGTTCGTCGTCATGACGGTGCGCTGGCGCCGCGCGCCGTTCGTCGCCGCTGAAGTGGAAGGGCGGCAGCGCCCCGCTGGTGCGCCAGGCGCTTTTCATCGCCAGTGGCGCCGACGCGAGTTCCGGCAGCAATAGCGCCGTCGACTGGCAGACGACGTCATAGCATTCACAGACGTGTTCCGTCAGGCCGGTGCGGCTGTGGATCGTGACGCGGCCGCGGCGCCAGCTGATGATGCCCAGCTGCTGCAACCAGCGGGCGGCATCGGTCACACCTTCGCGGCGCACGCCGATGATGGCGCCGATTTCTTCCTGCGTGACGATCATTTCGTTGGACGATGAGCGGTCCAGCATTTGCAGCAGGTAGCGGCACAGCCGCTGCTTGGTGGTGTGGTGGCTGTTGCAGGCTGCCAATTGGGACACCTGCGTCAGGCGCGCCTGCGTGTAGCGCAGCAGGAGGCGCAGCAATGGACCCTTGTGATAGAACTCTTCCATGAGGCGGGCGGCGCTGAGCCGGTACGCGTAGCCGGCCGCCTGGACCGCTGCGCGGCCGGCCGAGCGTCCGCCGCCCATGAACAGCGATACGCCCAGCATGCCCTCGTTGCCGATGCGCGTGATCTCCGAGGTGCCGCCGTCTGCAAGCAGGTAATCGAGTGAAATGGTCGCGGTGACGGGGAAGTATACGTACACCATCTTGCCATCGGCCTGGTACAGCACATCGCCGTGCTCGAGCGAAATCAGTTCGAGGAAAGGAGAGAGGCGGTGAAACTCGGCGCGGTCCAGTTCTGCCAGCAGGCGGTTCTTGAGCGGATGAAGTGGATTGAGCATGGGGACGGTCCTGGTTGTCGTGCGGGCGCGGGGTGCGCAGAAGTCCACCTTCTCCGTTAACTTGCGGTAAGTCAGTGTGCTGGCACACATTGTGATATTTCTGACAATAAAACAGTTCACATTTGTCTCTGTGCGAAGACGCACTGATGCAATTTTGCGCAGCGACGACGATGGCGGTGCACGTGTAAAAATCATCTACCACGGACGCCTTGACAGCGCCACACAATTGACCTCACAAGGAATGCCATGCACCAGCCAACCGTCAATCATTCGCCAGAGCCCGAACCTGCCGCCGCCAAAGAAGTCGAGGACGCGCTCGACGAAGCCCTGAAAGAGGGTTTTCCCGCCAGCGACCCGGTCGCCATCGATATCGAGCACCCGGCCAAAGCGCTGGAGGGACCATGAGCGAAGGCGCCGCGCATCGGGTCCGGCCGTGCCCGTGAGCGCGGCGCCGCAGCCAGCCTGGCATGCGCTGGCGCCTGCTGCCGTCCTGGCGACACTGGACAGCAATGCCCGCACCGGACTGCCGCCTGCCGTGGTGGCGGCGCGCACGGTCGAGTACGGGCCGAACAGCCTGCCGCAGCCAGCCCGGCCATCGGTGGTGCGGCAATTGCTGCGCCAGCTGGCCAGCCCGCTCATTTACATCCTCTTCATCGCTGCGGCCCTGGCCGCGATCCTGGGTCATTGGGCCGATGCGGCCGTCATTCTGGGCGTCGTGCTGGCCAACGCGGTCATTGGCGCGTTGCAGGAGGGGCGCGCCGAACGTTCCGTGGCTGCCCTGCGCGCGCTCGCGCGGCTGCAGGTGCGGGTGCTGCGGGCCGGTCGAACCCAGTCCATGCCTGCGCAGGACCTGGTGCCGGGCGATATCCTGTTGCTGGCAGCGGGGGATGCGGTTGGCGCCGACGCGCGCCTGATCGAGGCGGCCGGCCTGGCCGTGGCCGAAGCCGCACTGACAGGTGAATCGGTCCCGGTGGCCAAGGATCTGGCGGTGCTGCCGGCAGATGCGGTCCTGGCCGACCGCCACAACATGGTGTATTCCGGCACCTACGTCACAGCCGGCCGGGCGTGCGCCGTCGTCACGGCCACCGGCAGCCGCACGGAAGTGGGCGCCATTGCCGGCCTGACTGCGGGTGCGTCCGAACCGCAAACGCCGCTGGAAGCGCGCATCGCCCAGTTCGGGCGCTACCTGATGTTTGCCGCAGCGGCCCTGTTCGGCGCCGTCCTGGCCCTGGGTCTGGCACGCGGCATGCCCATTGCCGACGTGCTGCTGGTGGCAATCAGCCAGGTGGTCTCGCTGGTGCCGGAGGGCTTGCCGGTGGCAATGACGATCGCGCTGGCAGTTGGCATGCAGCGAATGGCCAGCCGTGGCGCCATCATCCGCCGCCTGTCGGCGGTGGAAACACTGGGCGCGATCACGGTCATCTGCACCGACAAGACCGGGACGTTGACCCGCAATGAAATGACGGTGAGCGAGCTGTGGCTGCCGGGCGGGCGCACCATCGCGGTTGGCGGCGTGGGTTATGCGCCCGAAGGCGCGTTGCACGGCGCCGCCGGCGCGGAAGCGGATATCAATGCGTTGCTGGAAGCGGGGGTGCTGTGCAACGACGCCGGCCTGGTCGCGCCCGGCGCTGCCGCGCGGCAGTGGACCGTGACGGGCGATCCGACCGAGGCTGCGCTGCTCGTCGCCGCCGCCAAGGCGGGCATCGATGTGGCCGCGCTGCGAAAAGCGCATCCGCGCACGGCAGAAATTCCGTTCGACGCGGGCACGAAGATGATGGCCACCCTGCACCGCCAGGCCGATGGCGCCGACGTGGTGTATGTCAAAGGCGCCCCGGAAGCGGTACTGCGGCTGTGTTCTGCCAGCGCCGGGGATGTATCTGCGGCCCGCGCCGCCGCCGACGCCATGGCCGGTGCGGCGCTGCGTGTGCTGGCGGTGGCGCGCTTGCACGACGTCCCGGTGGCACCGGAAACCGGCTTCGGCAGCTTTGGCACGGGCGCGGTGCTGCTCGGCGTGATCGGGCAAATGGACCCTCCACGCCAGGAGGTCAAGGCGGCCGTAGCCGCATGCCGCGCAGCTGGCATCCGCACGATCATGGTGACGGGCGACCACAAGCTGACCGGGCTGGCCATTGCACACGCGCTGGGCATGGCCGGCCCGGGCGAAAGCGGCATCGATGGGTCAGAGCTGGCGCGCATGAGCGACGCCCAGCTGGTCGCGGGACTGGACACCATCGCGGTGTTCGCGCGCGTGCAGCCGGCCCAGAAGCTGCGCATCGTCGCGGCGCTCCAGCAACGCGGGGACGTTGTCGCCATGACGGGCGACGGCGTCAACGACGCGCCCGCGCTGGCCCGCGCCGATGTCGGCGTGGCCATGGGCATCACCGGCACCGACGTGGCCAAGCGTGCCGCCCGGATCGTCATCACCGACGACAACTTCGCCACCATCGCCAGCGCCATCGCGCAGGGGCGGGTGGTGTACGCCAACATCAAGAAAGTTATCCTGTTTTTGTTCGTCACCTCGGTCGACGAAGTCTGTTTGTTGCTGCTGGCCTTGCTGGCCGGCTTGCCGATGCCACTGGCGGCCGTCCAGATTTTGTGGGTGAACATCGTCACCGAAAGCACGCTGACGGTGAACCTGGTGATGGACCCGGCCGACGGCGATGAAATGCGCCGCCCGCCGGTGCCGCGCAACGCGGCCCTGGTCGACTGCGCCATGCTGTGGCGCATCGCGTTGCTGGTGCCGGCGGCGGTGGCGGTCACGTTCTCGTGGTTCCTGTGGCGCCATGCGCAGGGCATTCCCGCCGCGCTGGTGCAGACGGAGACGTTCACGGTACTGGTGCTGTGCCAATGGTTCAATGTGCTGAACTGCGAATCGGCGACGCGCTCTGCGCTGCACTTCGGCATCCTGCGCAATCGCTGGCTGGCCGGCGGGCTGGCGCTCAGCGTGGCATTGCACGCTGCCGTTCTGTACTGGCCGCCGTTGGCCCGCCTGTTTCACACGGTGGCGATTCCCGCGACCGACCTCGCCACGCAGCTGGCCGTGGCCAGCTGTGTCCTGTGGGTGGAAGAGCTGCGCAAGCTGCATGTGCGCGCGCGCTTGCGCCGCGCTGCCGGATGAGCTGCTGCGCCGGTCAGGCGCTCGTCTCGGAGCAGACCTGGTTTCTGCCGCTGCCTGGCCTCGTACAGTTGCCGGTCCGCGCGTCGTACCACATCGGCCGGCGCCAGGGCCTGCTCGCCCGCACGATCAGTTAGTTTATCGCGTTCGACGATCCGGTCCCGTTCTGCACGCTGCCAGATAGCTATGTCGGCAAGCACACATAGCGCGATGCGCGCAGCTGTTATGGTCGGTCCTGGTCACCGAAGCCGGTGCCCGCCGTCCGTCTTATTCCACAAATCGCTGTTCTACTGGAGAACCACCATGTCCAACCATCCCGCCACCCCTGCGCCATTGCCAGCCGGACCGACCCCTTCCGTTCCCGTGCCCGACCAGCATGAAGACGCCATCGCCGCGCGCGAACGGGCCGAACAGAAGGAAGTGACAGGACGCCACAAGAACGATGGACAAATGCCGCACAAGGGTGCCCGCTGAGGCCACGACGATATCCCATGACTGCATTTCCAGACGCCTGTCCCGGGCACGACCGTCTGAGCGCCGAACAGGCGTGCGAGCGCTTTTTTGCTCGATGCGCCCGTTCTACGGAGTCGCTACCCGCTACCTGCCGACCTATCTCGATTGGCGCTGGGCCATTGACCAGGAACGTATTCGTTCTCCGCAGAACTTGCTCAAAGCCGCTATCGGGGTCTTCCACAGCTAACGTGCACAGCGCCAAAAAAATCCACCGAAAAACGCCCAGTGGAAAAAGTCCGTTCCAGATTCACGGACCAAACGTCACCATCCTGCGACGCGATGATGTCCTCCCGACGACCTTTGTCGCCACGGCTGCGGTGACAAGCTGTGGCCGCCGGTGCACCGCCAGGATGCTGCCCACGTCGTCAGGCGGCTATTCGTGGCGCAGCGCTTCGATCGGGTCCATCCGCGCCGCGCGCCGCGCCGGGAAGTAGTCGAACAACACGCCGATCGACAGCGAGAACAACAAGGCAAGCAGGTTGATGCCGATGTCGAAACGGTACGGCACACCCATGAGTTGCGCCAGGCCTAACGAGGCGCCCGTGGCCAGCACCACGCCGACCACGCCGCCAAGCGCGCACAGCACCATCGCCTCGATGAGGAACTGCAGCAGCACCTCGTTTTCGAGCGCACCCACGGCCAGGCGCAGGCCGATTTCCCGCGTTCTTTCGGTGACACTGACGAGCATGATGTTCATGATGCCGATGCCCCCGACCAGCAGGCTTACCGCGGCCACCGCGCCCAGCAGGCTGGTCAGCACGCCCATCGTGCTCGACAAGGTCTCGGCCTGCTGGGTGTCGAAGATATTGAAGTTGTCGTCGGCGCCGGCGCCACCGTCGGCACCGAGGCTGCGCCGTTCGCGCAGCAGCTGGCGCAAACTGGCCTTCAGGCGCGTGCTGTCGCTGCCGTCTTCCATCGATACGGCCAGCATGCTCACCTTGCGCCCGCCCGTGACTCTGCGCTGCAGGGTATGCAGCGGCACCAGGACCAGGTCGTCCTGGTCGCCCATGCCGCCTTGTCCCTTGGCCGCCAGGATACCGATGACTTCGCACGAAAACTGCTTGACGCGTACCTGCCGGCCCATGCCGGTCAGGCCCGCCGTGCCGCCAAAGAGCTCGGCCCGCACCGTCTCGCCGAGCAGGCAGACGGCGGCGCCCGCGCGCAGTTCGTCGGCGTCGAAACGGCGCCCGGCGGCCAGTTTCCAGTTGCCCGTGTCGAACCAGGCATTGCTGCTGCCAGTGACGGTGGTGACCCAGTTGCGGCCGTTGGCCACCACCGTGACGCTGGCGCGGCCCTGCGGTGCCACGGCCGCCACGCCGCCGATCTGGGCGGCGATCGCCTCGCCATCGGCCTCGGTAAACTGCGGCACGCCACGCGCGCCGCCGCCCCCGCCGCCGGGCTGGCGCTGGCCCGGATTGATGATCAGTAGGTTCGTGCCCAGGCTGGTGATCTGGGTGGCGATCGCGCGCGTGGCGCCATTGCCCAGCGTGACCATGGTGATCACGGCGCTGACCCCGATGACGATGCCCAGGATGGTGAGGAAGGAACGCAGCAGATTGCGCCGCACCGAGCGCAAGGCCAGCATGATGACACTGAGGAGCATCAGACGTTTTCTCCTGTCGTGACGCCCGCCGGCGCAGCCGTCACCGGGTGGGGGTTGGCGAAGTCGCGGGCGATGCGCCCGTCGATGAATTGCACCATGCGGTGCGCGTAGGCAGCCATGTCCGGTTCATGGGTGACCATCAGCACCGTTATGCCGTGGTCGCGGTTCAGCCGCAGCAACAGGCCCATGATTTCATGGCTGCGCAGCGTGTCGAGGTTGCCGGTAGGCTCGTCTGCCAGCAGCACGGCCGGCGCCGTGACGATGGCGCGCGCAATGGCCACGCGCTGCTGCTGGCCCCCGGACAGTTCGGCCGGCGTGTGGTGCTCCCAGCCGGCCAGGCCGACGTCGGCCAGTGCGCGCGTGGCAGCGGCCCGGCGCGCACTGGCGCTGTCGCCGCGGTACAGCAGCGGCAGCTCGACGTTTTCCTGGGCCGAGGTGCGCGCCAGCAGGTTAAAGCCCTGAAAGACGAAGCCGAGGTAGCGGCGCCGCAGGCGCGCGCGCTGGTCGCGCGAGAGCCGTTCGACGTGCACGCCCTTGAACAGGTAGGCGCCGCTGGTGGGCGTGTCGAGGCAGCCCAGGATATTCATCGCCGTCGACTTGCCGGAGCCGCTCGGCCCCATGATCGCGACGAACTCGCCGGCGCCGATATCGAGGTCGATGTCGCGCAGCGCCATCAGTTCGGTGGCGCCGCTGCCGTAACGCCTGGTCACCTGGCGCAGGCTGATCAAAGGACTTACGTCATTGGCGGGGCTCATTTGGCCACCGTCGATTTCTGGTCGGTGATGACCAGCATGCCCACCTGCAGCGCGCCGCCGGTGATTTCGGTCAGGTGGCCGTTGCTGATGCCCGGCGTGACCGCCACCGCGCGCGGCACGCCCTCGTCGCTGGCGGCGAGCACCCAGACCTGCTTGGCGCCGGCGGTGCTGGCGCCGCTTGCGGCAGCCCGGCGCGTCCGGTTGCCGGGCATGGATGTGAGCAGGCCCGCCGTCAGGCTTTTCCTGGCCGGGGCCGCCACCGGGGCGCTGGGGGTAAAGCGCAGCGCCGCATTCGGCACCAGCAGCACGCCATGGCGCTCGGTGGCCGTGATGGTGGCAGTGGCCGTCATGCCCGGACGCAGGCTCAGGTCGGCATTGTCGACGTCGAGGTAGGTCAGATAGGTGACGACGCTGTCGGTGATGGTAGAGCCGAGGCCGACGCGGGTGATGCGCGCCGGGTAGTTTCTCGCGAGGTAGGCCGCCACTGTAAAGGTGGCGTTCTGACCGGTTTGCACGGCGCCGACGTCGGCCTCGTCGACATACACCCACAGGCGCAGGCGCCGGATGTCTTCGGCAATGGTCAGCAGCGTGACCGCCTGCAGCGAGGCGGCTACCGTGTTGCCCGGGTCGACGGTGCGGGTGAGCACCACGCCGTCGGTGGGCGCGACGATCGACGCCTTCGACAGGCTGGTCTGGTCGGTCGAGAGC